>JAAYYB010000252.1 GCA_012515615.1 Fibrobacter sp. | reverse complement strand
TTATGCTTGACTTTGTGCATGATTGCTGGAATGATACCTTGGGAGTGGGAGAGGTAAGCGATGATTACCGCTCTCCTGACAGTCTTGAAATGATTGCCGGAACGCTTCTCATGGAGAAATCGTGGGAAAAACATCTTCGCGGGCACTGGAAGATGGATGAAGGGGCTGGAGACACCATAAGAGACAATTCAGGTAACAAACGTCATGCAAAAACTACCGGCACATGGGTAAGCGGCAGATGGTCGGGTGCGCTGGAGCTCAATGGATCACAGGGTGCGACTTACCCGGATAATGCCGATTTTGACGGGACAGATTACTTTACAGTAATGGCGTGGGTCAAAGCCAGTACCGGTGCCTTCACGGCATCATCCGTGGTAGCCGGAAAGCACAACGGTTCAAACGGGTGGAAGTTGACTGGAAACGGATCTGATCAGGTTGTTCTTACCTGTAATGGAAGTTCTGTAACAGGATCCAGGGATGTTGGTGATGGCTCATGGCACCATGTCGCCGCGTGTTTTTCACCATCAAAGGTTATTTTGTACGTTGACGGCCGTCTGGATAAGATCAGCTCCGGAACCTACAGCGTGACAGCCAATAATGATGCCCTTGTTATTGGAAACGGTCTTACCGGAACGCTTGACGACGTGCGGTACTACCACGATTACATTTCGGAAAACACACTGAAGGCGATTTACCAGCAGGGATTCCGTTCATCGGAAGGCTTTTACGAACTGCGGGCAGACAACAACGGCTCTATCAGCCTTAAAATCGACGGGGGTTCGATCAGGAGAAATTATCCGGTTTTTGTGATTCACAACTACTGGGCAGAGGCTAAACCGAGGTCTGGATGTGTAGTTCTTAACGGAACATCTTTAACTGAAGGCACCGATTATCATCTGTATTTTGATGATCAAAACAATCAACTGATTATCGGGCTTAATAAGGTGATTTCCACTGATGAAGCCTGTCTTTACATCGACAACGATTTCGAAGAGGGCTACATGATGAGCGGTGAGACTAAAAAGATGAGCTGGGGTGTGCAGAATGCAGGCAGCTACGACTATTTCTGGGTAAAGAATTTTTCAGGGACCAACTTCGGAGGCAGCACTTCGAATGAGTGGTACGTGAATTGGAAGATGGTCGCTGGGAAGCCTACGGATACTTTCAGAAATGGCGAAATATGGCATATGGCCAGTTCTGTTAAAAACCCCAATGCTATCGCGGATACAACATCTACGACAAACTTGATTCCAGGCGCCGACGGGTGGTTTTCGACAATGGGAAATGTAAATTTAAGAATTGATAGTTCAGACTATCGTTGGGAATCAAAATCGAGTGAAGATGTTCAGGATGCTTTTACGTATGCTGTAGAAGAAAGCTCTCCGGTACGTGTGTTACTCCGGGTTAACGAGCGAGTCGTTACAGGTCATGATGGTAGTTATTTTGAAGTAGTTACAAGATGGGCTATTTATCCAACGGGCCAGTTTTTCAGATCTGACAGCATGTATGAATTCGAAAACGAACTAAAACAGTGCTATTTCGGTTTGTATATGGATGACTCGACAAATGCGTCAATTTACATGAATAAATACAGGATGCGGGCGGGGGTCATCTATCCCAGCGGTCTGCCGGATTTCGCTACCTGCTGGCTCTCTTTTAAAAATGATGACGGATACCAGCAATACCCCTTTGACAGCGATACAATCGCTTCCACCAAGGACCAACGCCGGGTAGGAATCGATTACTATGATGCATCACCTCCAGCCCTGTGGAACTCTCTAAGCATCCAGACAGCCTATTATTTTGACATGCAAAAGTCCGATATGAGCAATGGATTTGTAGATTCTGTAGCAAACGGAGTTCAGCATCCAGGCCTGGGCGGCGGTGCTGCACTCGATGTTACGACCGGAACCCTTCTGTCCGGCGCCCTGGCTACAGCGGGGGATCTCAACGGCGATGGCTTCAACGAAAGGGAAGGCGCGTATGTAATTTCCGCCGGTGATAATAATGTCGTAGAATTTCAGATTCCGGCAGATGATGACACTTGCAGATTCTATCCTGCTTTCAGGATTACCAACTATTACGCCTCAGCAAAACCACAGTACATTTTCCTTTATAATTCAACGGGTGATACTGTTCCTTTACTGGAAGGGTATCAGTACAATGCCTACCTCAACAGGGCATCAAGGGAACTTGTCCTCCAGATAGACAGCATTTTCTGTAGTACTGTGGGTGTATTTATCTCTGCAGACAGGACCCTGGCTGTTACTCTTTCCGATTTCTGGGCCAGAGGCGGCCAGAACTGTGACTTTATCGGATGGAGAACTGAAAGCGAGCACGAGAATCTGGGCTACTATATCTATCGAAGGGTCAAGCCGGCCTTTTATGACAGTCTCAGCAATATAGCTAAACAAAAAGAGAGTGATAATGGTATCGCTTTACTGTTGAAGGAGAAGGTATTAACCGGCAAAGATACAGGGTGGGTGCTCCTGAACAGTGACATTGTCCCCGGGGCATCTACCGGTACCTCTCAAGGACCCCGTAAATATCTCTGGGTCGACAAGGATGTTCATAATGAGGTTCTTTACGAATACAAGCTTGTTTCGGTTGATTTCAAAAACGCCACAGAGGAGTTCGGGCCTGTAGAAGCGATGCCCAGGGGGCTGGTCAGGATTTACCGTCTGGGAACCAATTTCCCCAACCCGTTCCGCCGCTTCACCGTGATCCGCTTTGAACTTCCGGTGGAATGCAGGGTGACACTCAATATCTACAACCTCCAGGGGCGGCTTGTACGCAGGCTGATTACTCCGGATAAACCTCTGCGCCCCGATTCTCATCAGATCTTGTGGGACGGCAAAAATGATCTGGGCCGTCAACTGGAAGCAGGGCCGTATGTCTATCGTATTACCGCCAAACGATTTAAAAAATCGAGGGTGATGATAATGCTGGAGTAGATAAGTGTTGCATTGCGGTGGACAGAATCTACCCGGCCTGTAGGGCTCTGCTATTTTATTTTGGAAGTGGGAGCCTCCGATACAAGTAATAAACAAGAATAAAGATATTCTGGAAGAGGGTGCCCCCTCTTTCGCTCCAGCCCGTCGAAGATGCCGGTCTTCCGCTATCACCCCGTGTTGTCCATCATTTGAATAGGCAGGTATAGCTATCACATTTTCAAACGCCTTTGCGGCCGCACAGACGAACTGGTGGTAGATTAAAATTTATTATAGCCTTGAAGAAACAAGTACGTACCATAATGTTGAAATGTTGGTTTATCGTTCAGCGTTCAGAGGTTCAAGAGGTTAAGAGGTTAAGAGGAACAGACGCTCACACTGTTTATCGAATTGTGAGATTCGTGGTAAATTTCTTGCCAGCCTGAAAGGCTGATCTATTTTAGCGAAGGGCAACGCCCTGGAAAATTAATCCAAAGAACGAATCATTCCCGAAGCACTGAAAGTGCGTTCTATAAGGTTGCTTAATCCCGGATATATCGTTTATCGTAACCCACTCTGTAAAAAAAAGGATTCCTTCAGGCATTAAAACAACCATTTAGTCCGCTCTTTCAGAGCTCTAAGAAACGTTTCCGGTTTCCAGCTTTCCAGGGCGTTGCCCTTCGCTGGTATAGGTTGCCCTTCCAGGGCAATTCGGAATTGGAACGGAAATTTCGGTGCCGAAATAGGAGGGATAAGAGCGAACGCTGAACGCTGAACCCTGAACGCTGAACGGGTATAGAGGTTTCATTCTTGGCGAACGCTGAACCCTGAACGCTGAACGGATAAGAAGGGTAATCTGGAATTACGAATTCAGAAGAAGAGATCCAGGTAAAGGTGAGGCATTCCGGGCAATTTGAAATCCAGTTCTTCGGTGTAAGGGTTATCCCCGAACACAAAATCAGCACAGATACTGCGTTCAAATGTGGGGACCATCAGGCGTAACCCGAACCCTATTGCCGTGCCGCTTTGAACCGCTCTTCCTTTTATACTCAGAATCTCGCTTATGTCATTTGATACCCGTCCGTAATCAAAAATCAATGCACCGTCAATCCTGTATCTTACAGATGAGAACAGGTCGCTGTAATCGGCTAATAGGGGAACCCTCATGGCTGGAAACTCAAAGATCGGAAACCTGTATTCCATCGACAGCATGATACTGTTGTTTGCAATAAACTGGTTTCCCAGTGCCTGACGGGAATAACCTCGGACCGTTCCCTCGCCGCCAAGCTGAATTCTGTGTACCCATCCGCCGTCCCTGTTTCTCAGGATGCTGTAAAACCGGTATACTACCTTATTGTCATCGAAGATTCCGGGGTGGTGTAAACGGAGTTCTGCAGCGTGCTGTATGTATGGCCTTGAATTACGTGAATGGAGGTGATTTGATCTGATATCAGAATAGAAGTACAAACCACGTGAAGGGTCAAAGTGGTTATCTCTGAAATCACTAAGCCATGAGATGATGTTGAAAACTTCTTTAATGACAAGCGTGTCAGGGCTTGTAATGATTTTTGTTTCTGTGGAATCCGGGGTAGTAATCCAGGTGGAGATTTCCCGTTTCAATAGAGGAAGAATGCTCAGGGATACTCTGGAATTATCAAGTACTTTGCGCCCGAAGAGCACTCTGCCGCTGACGCTTGTGTGTTCGGTATTGCGGACCTCATCAGGATAGAAGTCAAGGTTTGAACCCAGCCCCAGGTAATACGGGGTGGGGGTAAGCGGTTTCTGCCAGGCTAAACCGATACCTTTCCAGTCCCAGATGCTGAAGGTGGTTTTGAGAACTTCCATGCGGCCGCGGAAATTAATATGCTCGATTCCCCCTCTCAATCTCCACCATGGGTCATCTTTTCCATATTTTCTGCTGTAGATTTCACCCGACAAGCCAGGAAGAAGGTAGGGCTTTTCTGAAAGCATGATGTAGACGGTTCTGTTTCCTGATTTTATAAGAGAAAACACATCAACTTTAAAAAACAGGTTGGTTGATTCAAGGGCCTTTTCTCCTTTTAAGAGCTTCAGGGAATCGTATACCATTCCGGTATCCAGACCCAGATACTCCTTGATCAGCTCTGTTTTAGTTACCCGGTTGCCATGGATAATCAACTGCACGATTTTCTGAACCGGTGTCTCAGAAGAGTCCTGTGCGGACGACGGGGCAGGCGCCAATGAAAGGCTTAGTACCATGAGAAACAGGAGAAAAAAGCTATTAAAGCGCAACCACAACCATCCTCAAATCTAAGAGATAGAACAAAAAGACAAAATTCAGTTTTTGCTGAAGTCCTGGATTAAAAATAATACCGGTAATAGGAAGCTTGTGGCAATGTTGTGTTTGCAAGAGTGTTTTCTGCCTGGTTTGCTGTGGTCGGGTTATTTAATCGTGATACGGTTTTTACCTTCATTTTTTGATATATAGAGCGCCTTGTCTGCATTCTCTATGAGCAGATGTTTCTCTTTTGGCAGGTTTCCGTCGTAGACGCAGAGCCCGATGCTAATAGTGTAGGGAATTTCGCTTTCAGAAAAGGAATAGGGTTCTGATGCTATAGCGCTACGGACGCGCTCTGCGAGAATATTTGCTCCATGGATATCGGTTTCCGGCAGTATAACTGTAAACTCCTCGCCGCCATAACGGGCAACAATATCCTGCTGACGAACAGATGCCTGGAGGCGTTTTGTCATATCAGTTAAAACAGCATCGCCTATGAGATGCCCGTAGGTATCGTTAATCTTCTTAAAATCGTCGATATCGATCATTAGAAGGCTGAACTGGGTTCTGTTTCTATTGGCGCGGGCAATTTCGCGTGATAGAACCTGCTGGAATGTGCGGTGATTGATAAGCCCGGTGAGCCCGTCGGTTTCCGCCATCAGTTTAGTGCGTTTGTGAACGTAACTGTGCTCTACCAGAGGTGTAAATATTGATGAAAGAATATGAAGAAACTGGAACTCCTCAGTCTGGAGCTCTATGTTGTCACCTGAAATCGCGATTGATCCGATTATCTGTCCAGCGATAATCATGGGCACGGTTGAAACAGAGCTGACCGTGAGCGGCTGCGGCTCTCCAGACGGCCCGTCAAAGAGCACAAATGAGATATTGTTCTGGAGAAGGTTGTTTCTGTTGAGGAGCCCAAACGCCTTGTCCCAGTTCTGCAGCAGGGAGTCGCGGATCTGTTCTGCAGGTACCCTGCCGACCCGGGGCATGGCATAAATCTCTGATGTCCCAAAGAGGCTTACTCCAACGGCAGAAAAGACCGGGTTAACCTTCTTGTTCAGTTCCTCGAGGAAACATTTCATTATTTCCGGAACCTCAAGAGAGGTCAGGAGTTTCCTGGAAAACTCATAAATGTCGGTAATATTAAGCAGATGCCGCTGCATTTCCGGTTCAATTGAAGATGTCTGTTTGAGGAATGCGGCGCTTCGAATGTAGAATTCGCGGCTGGCCATTGACCGGTCGACCTGTGCTATGAAATTTATCAGGGAGACAGGTTTAACCAGATAAGATGATGCCCCAAAGTTAACGGCGCTTATGGCTGTGTCAAGAGATGCATAACCGGTAATGATAATTGCCTCTATGTGGTCATCTCTTTCCTTGGCGTGCCTGAGTACATCGATACCGCTTTTATCTCCGAGTTTAAGATCCGTGACGACCAGATCATAATCTGTAGAATCGATCTTGTGAAAAGCTTCTTCTCCGGAACAGGCGGTATCCACATAGTATTTGCCTTTGAGCGCGGAACTCAGAAGATCGCAGATCTTTACCTCATCGTCAACTATAAGTATGTGGTATTGAGGAGGTTGGGGGCTTTGATTTGGCAGCATACCTCAAATTGTAACTTTTTTACTTTTAAAAATCAAGGGGTGTATGGCTGTTGTTTTGGACCTGGGTTATGCATACCAGAGGTTCAGCGTTCAGAGGTTAAGAGGTTCAAGAGGTTAAGAGGTTCAAGAGGTTAAGAGGAACACGTGACCCATGTGGTAGACGGGATTCATTCTTGGCGAACGCTGAACATTAAAAGGGGAGAGGTTCACCCTTCGACAAGGAGTTCAGGGCGAGCGGGACGGTGTCTCGTATGATTTATTATCAATCTGCAACAGACGATCACACTGTTTATCGAATTGTGAGATTTGTGGTAAATTCCTTGCCAGCCTGAAAGGCTGATCTACCCCAGCGAAGGGCAACGCC
>JAAYYB010000251.1 GCA_012515615.1 Fibrobacter sp. | reverse complement strand
AATAAATTACAATAGAAACAGTACGATAGTACTGGACTCCTTACCTTTAAAGAACGGAGTGACAAAAGTAGGTCGCCCAAGGCATCATGTCTAATCTTTTTAATTAATAGAACTATACTCTTTAACAGTTGTTAATAGCTTAGAATGTTACCAAAAAACACCCGAAAATGTCTGAAGAGCCAAAAAAATAAAGGGGTACCACACTGGTTGTACACCTGGAAGTTTCTGTAAGAATTTATGCACAAGGGATAAGTGCAATTGGCCCGTTTCGGACAATAAGTGAAATGGAGATCGGGGAGGCAGGAACAGCAGAGGCGAGATGTAACCTGGTGGCAGTTTGTTCCGAAACCGGTTCGTTTTCGGGGTAAGACTTACTTTATTTCCACGTAAAGCCGCGGCTTAGCCTGACTTTATTTTTGCCGTAAAGCACTGCAATATAGTTACCCGCCGGTAAATTTATGCTGCCGGATGAAATCACCTTTCTTCCGGGTCTGTTATCATGTGTAAAATGATGCCTCATCACTCTTTTACCGCTCAATGTAAAGACATCAAGAGTAAAGATATTCCAGCCTTCATCATCAATTATCAGGCTGTTTTTTATCTGACACACATTTACCCTCTGCAACTTGACAGCAGGTGTCAAACTCATCCTGATTGGCGTATAGGGCAGCAGTATATCATTTCCAGGAAGCGCGCCCTCTTTAAGCTTCATCCGCACATTGTCGATGTAAAGCGTTCCGTTCTGCCCTACACCCTGCACCTGCCACTGCATTTTCTCAGAGACAGTCAGATCCATAACCGAAGAGGGGGACCAGAAAGGCGGTTTCAGGTCGGAAATCAGCACAGTCTCCTCTTTCCATTCACTGGAGGCTTCAATTGACTTCTGGTTAAAGGCAAAATTTGTAATATTTGAAGTGGCCAGCATGAAAAGCAAGCCGGTAATATCCCCATCTGTTCTGTAGTTAAACGTGATACTCTCAAACATGCTCAGATCAACTGCCCCTGAATCCAGAAAATCCATCCCTACCCCGGCATACTGATCTACATCAAACTTTGCCTTGATTCCATAACCCGGAAATCCGGCACCCTCTGCCACCAGCAACTCAGTCTCAGATGGCTCAACAACAGAACTCCCGCTTGTAGATTCATCATTGTACGAATACCACGACCCGCCAAGGACATTGATTGCAGAGCCGTTTTCAAGATCATGCAGCATCAGAACACCCCCCGGCTCTACTTGAGGATAATCATTGACGCCTGTAATTTTGAATGAGGCTTTCAGCAACGAGTCAGAAATTGCCGGTTTGAGACCGGTGACCTCAAGGGTTACATCAACTGTTTCTTTTGTAAACCAGCCCGAACCGGTAAAAACATATTGCACTGTATCTGTCCGGCCTGTAATAATCTGGCTCTTTTCAGTCGTGCGTGCGCTTAAAGTCAATTTCCATGGAGCACTTCTGTCAAGCAGAGCAGTAACCATGATTTCCTGCTGCTTCGATAAATCAACAGACTTACTGCTGAGTGAGAGAGGAGATTTAATTCCAACCGGGCCATTTATCAGAGGATTGCACGATGAGTCACGCATATCGCTCAGAACATCGGGAAACTGACCGGTAATTGCCGCAAAACCCAGCATTGATATGGACTGTCTGAGCATGTAAACCTGATCAGAATCTGAGGCCGACCCGAAATGCATCTGGGACGCGGGTGTGCTTCCCATTATCTTACTCAGCACCAGACTGTTGAGCCCCTTTACAGAATACTCCTGATTTTTAGAGCCAAGTATTGCACATGACCACATCGCCGCTTCGGCACATGTATTTGTATTTTCGCAGTACCGTCCAAGATCATCATACAGACCCATCTGAAAGAGGATGAGTCCCGGATTGGAATTTGAGTACTGTGTTAATGTCAGCTTTGTGTTTTCGCAATAAGCAATCGCCCGGGGATCCCCAAACCACAATGCATCCATGGCTATTCTCCACTGAGCCATAATGCCGGCACTCTGCATCCCCAGACCATCATAAGGCTTATTGCCGCCGTATGATGCTTTCTTCCCGGTTGAGTCAACCCAGTCCGGTGCCTGTCCCTTGTTGTAATGAGGAACTTTCTGAAGAACTTTATAGCAGTTGTCAATAACAGCGCTGAAATCAACCTCACTTTGATAATTATTAAAGACTTTCATCCAGGCGGTAGCGAAATATCCCGGGTTTAGGTTGCCAATGGCGGCACTGCTCCAGTTGTCTCCAGGAAGAAGATAGTCATCTGACGAACACATATTATTGCGAACTGAACGGATTATCTCCATCGCCCTTTTCTTGTATGTTATTGTGGCACTGTTGTAAGGCTTCCAGTAGCCGGCTTTCTGAAGTTCATCTGCAAACACAAGCGCAAGTCCGATATCCAGATCTGCATCTGTGGCGGCTCCCTCTTTATAACTCGAGTCGGTCCACAGCCAAAAAAAGTAGGACTTACTCTCATTACTCCACAAAAATTTGTTTGCCGCTTCAAAAATCCTGTTAAATTCTTCCTGATCATTATTAAGGAGCGCCAGAAGCATTCCGAAACCCTGCCCTTTAGAGAGCGCCTCTTCTGTGCCTGCAACAACTCCATCCTCAAGCCTGCGATTGTTAACCAGACCATTACCTGAAATAAAATTCTGTTTAAAATAAGACCAACCCTGCTTGAGTCTGGTTTCCATAAGGTCTGGATTGGAATTGACAGCGGCCTTCAAGTCTGCTGAATAAAATTCGGTTAAATCATACTTCTCACATTCAAAATGGGGGAGGTTCCACCCTGCAGCATTTAAAGCCAAAAGGAGAATAGAAAGGAATAGAAGAGCGCAATGAGTGGCCGGTTTCAGGATCATTAAATCACTTGTCCAGGTGTAAATGTGTTCCTGAAATTTAGTACCTGTATTTTATAAGCAGGTTCAGGTACTTATAAGATGATTTATCTGAATAGAGGAACAGAATTATCGGCAGGTCAAATCATAAACAGGATTAAAAAAAGCCACAACTTAAGAAATATCAAATAATTAGAATTGGTCGCATTCATTAAACGACCAATTCACTATGTTTGGTCTGTCTCAAAAAGTCAAACACCTGCCCCGCAGCACTTCTTGTACTTTTTTCCGCTTCCGCAGGTACAGGGGTCATTACGGGAAATCTTGAGATCTGTGCGGATAAATGGTTTCTGCTTCTGAATTTCGCTATCATCAAAGTACCATTTGCCGTCAACTTTCTTGAAAGTTGCCTTTTCGTGAAGGTTTTTACGGATGCCGCTCTCGGAAAATTCCGCTATGAAATCAACCATACCCTCTGTGTGCTCAGGACCGCCATTAGAGGTCTCAATTATTTCAAGTTTGTGCCAAACCGACTCCTGGGACCACTTCCGGATCGCCTTTTCATCGCATTCCTTGCGTTTTCCTTCTATAGTAGAATTCAATATAAAATCAACAGCACCAACCACATAGGCACTATAACGCGCCCGCATCAGCTTTTCGGCAGTCAGCGCGTCTTCTCTGAAAGTCACAATCGGCTCACAGCATTTTTCGTATGGAAGCTGTGATCCACATGGACAGGTCTGCATAATTTAGATCTCCTGATTATTCTATGTACATTTCAATGCCGGGAAATCCGGGTTAAGCAAAGAATGGAAATATACACGCAGAACAGGTCGGAAGAAAAGAGTAATTGGAAACATTTAGCAGAATACATCATAGCTATCAAGGAAGCATTTCCAATCAAAGAATAGAGTATTACTATTAGCTAAAGACTCTGTACGGCGTGTCACCCCGTCGGGTACTTCCAAGGGTCGCCCCCGGGCACCGGTTTTGCCAAGCAAATATCTCTTACAGGGGGCACGCACGATACACCCCCACCGGACCCCCTGAACTGTCTTTTCTGGTTACAAAAATAATGGCCGTCGGTGAGGGCAAAAAAAAGCTGGAGAAAATACGCTTCCTCTTTTTACACAATCCCGGAAACAAGTATCACTCCACATACAAACATCCAATTTCATCAAATTTTGGAAACTCTGCATTTCCACACAAAAAAAGATCTAACCTCTATTAAGGTACCTCTAAATATTCAGTTTTCAAGCGAGGCGCCGAGCGAGAATTCGCTGCGCCAGGCGCACGAAAGAGGCGAATCCGCTGTGATTCGTCGATTGAGTGCAACGAAGCGCAGTTGAATTCGCAGCCGGCCGCAGCGGAAAATGAATTTTTAAAGGTGCCCTTAAGCATTTTTCACTTTAAAGCAAGCCCTTAAAAGGTCTTTATCGCGGCTGGACGGGCCCACCATTATCTCGAATTCACCTGGTTCTACCTCCCATTTATCATTGAGTGTGAACAGGGCCAGAGAATCAAAATCTACAGACATCTCAACAGTAACCACCTTGCCCACGGGAATCGCTACTTTCTTATATGTCTTTAACATCTTGTGCGGCCAGGTCCGCGATGTAAACTTATCATCTATATAAAGCTGCACCACCTCTACCCCATCCCTGGAACCGGTATTCTCAACATCAACGGTTACTTTCAGCGTTTCTCCATGTTTTAACTCAGATGAATGAATTTTTAGATTCGAATATCTAAATTTTGAGTAACTTAAACCCTCCCCAAAGGCAAAAAGCGGTGATTGATCCATATCACAATATGTAGTCCCGTGCTGTCCGGGGTGCTGATTGTACCAGACCGGAAGTTGCCCCACATGCTTAGGAAAGGAAATAGAGAGTTTACCACAGGGATTGATTTTTCCGAACAAAATCTCTGCAATGGCCTGACCCCCCAGCATGCCGGGATTGAACGCCTCAAGTATGGCATCTGCATTTTCCGCAACTGACGTAAGTACAAGCGGTTTGCTGTTTAACAGAACAACAATCAATGGTTTACCTGCAGCCTTAAGCTCTGCAAGCAGTTTCTGCTGTCCCCCTAACAATTCCAGTTTCGCGGTGGCTTTATTCCATTCACCAACCGCAAAGAGGTCATCGCCCACCACGGCTATACACAGATCCGCACCTTTTGCCAAATCAACAGCTTCGGCAATCTGACCTTCATCATCGTTTTCAGCATTACACCCCTTGATATAAGTCACCTCAAAAGATGAACCCTCTTCTGCAGCAACTCTTTTCAGCCCATCCAGAACCGTTACGACCAACTCCCGGGGGTGCTGATCGCCTCTGACAGCCTGCCCCGACCCCAGTGTCCAGTCACCCATCTGACCCATCGGATTATCAGCGTTAGGTCCCACTACAGCAATTTTCTTTATCTTCGCAGAATTCAGCGGCAGAATTCCACCGTTTTTCAACATCACAATGGATTCCCTTGCGGCGTTCAATGATGCCTCCCGGTGCTCACGACAGCCGATATGCAACCGCCGATCTTCAGACACAGGAAGCCTGGGGTCCTCAAACAGACCAAATTTGAATTTCATGGCCAGAATCCGTTCACATGCGGCATCAATCTGTAACTCCTTGATTTTTCCCTGTTTAAGGGCTTCAAGTGCGCCGTGGAAAAATTCCGGATCTGCCATGAACATATCATTTCCGGCGTTAACCGCCATCGCCACCGCATCGGCTATATTATCCGTAACCTTTTGAAAATTAATGAGATGCGTTAGATTTTTATAATCGGTTATTGTAAATCCCTCAAAGCCCCACTCTTTTTTAAGCTTTTCAGTTATCAGCCACCTGTTGGCAGTACAAGGCACCCCGTCCAGAGCCTGATAAGCGATCATGAAAGTCGCACACTTCATTTTTGCGGCCCGTTCAAAAGCAGGCAGGAAAAATGACTCTATGCGCCTGCGGGAGGTGTCCCCTTCGGTTGCGTCGCGGCCGCCATGGGTCTCTGAGTATGCGGCAAAATGTTTGGCGCAGGCAAGTATACTCTCAGGACTTTTAAGATCCGGTCCCTGATACCCTTTTATGATTGCACAGCCCATATCCCCGATAAGAAGCTGGTCCTCTCCCGATGTCTCACCTACTCTCCCCCATCTCAGATCACGGGCCATGCAGAAGACCGGGGAAAACGAAAGATGCACCCCGGTCCCGTTCATCTCTTTAGCTGTTATGCGGCCCATTGTCTCTGCAAGAGAAGGATCCCAGGAACAGGAAAGCGCAAGCTGCGAAGGGAACATAGTGGCACCTTTATAAAAAGAGTGCCCATGAATGGCATCGATACCAAACAGAAGAGGTATTCCCAGACGGCTACCCAGAGCCATTTTTTGCAGCTTTTCCGTGTCTTTATCCAGGATCTGCAGATAGGACCCCGGTTTCATGGTGCGGTAATACTCCTCTGCATTCTCCCTTCCGTCAAGCTGCATCATCTCCCCGACCTTCTCCTCGATGGTCATCCTCGGGAGCAGATCTGAGACACGTTCGTGAACGGGAAGAGCGGGGTTTTTGTAGGGATACATAGATTAATTTCTTTCCTTAAAATTTTGATAAGAGATGCGTGTAAGTTTAAAATAAGTGATGCGGTGTGAAGTGACCCCTGTAAATCTTATCATCGGGACTGCCCCTGGAGGTCCGTCTCCAGGTATGGAACAAATCTCCCTGATAATTTCATCAAGCTCTTTTTCATCGTGGGATTTAAAACTGGTGCTTCGGACATTTCCGGGTGATTTTTTGTTGAGATTAGATGATAGTAGGGGCGAACGGTAGTGAGCACCCCTTAAAATACTGGCGGTTAGTGGATCCGCCCCGGTCACTGGCGCATGAGTGTTTTAATATGAATTCATCTGAATAGGGGGAAATACTAAGGCGATGGAGAAAACGCTCCATGCCTTGAAAGATGGAGTTGAACGGATAGTAAATGGTTTGAAAGAATAAAAACCGGAAATAAGATCGGAATTTAAACGGTAGAGTAGACGCGGGTTTT
>JAAYYB010000392.1 GCA_012515615.1 Fibrobacter sp. | reverse complement strand
TTCTCGCCCATGTTCGCCTTTTCTCTGGGCGGCGGGCTTGCCGCGGCATTCACCATGTGGGCCATGCCCAAGTCGCTGTTTTCTCCCATCGGGGTGAGCGTGGCGGGTGCTGCCGCACACATGTCGGCGCAGCTCGCCATCGCCCTGTTTCTCGTCGCTCACATCTCGCTGGGCTATATCATGCCCGTATTTCTCCTTGTGTCAATCGTTACCGGCGTGATAAACGGATATTGTGCCATGTTGATCATCAATGTAATGAAGGTGCACCAGAGGCACTTTTTATCGTCCTGATATAGCGAAGCAGCCGGTTATCCGGCTATGCCCTTAAAAAACAGCTTGGCAAGGGGCAGGAGGGGCTTCCTTGACAACGATCGTTCCCACCGGGGGTATGGTTATCGGCAGGCACGGTCTGCTGAAGGCCTTTCTGAGCTCATGCGTAGGCCTTGCCATATACGATCACAAGAGCAAGCTGGGAGGCATGCTCCACATCCTTCTGCCCGAGCCCGTATCCGACATCCCTGATTATCACACCTCGTATTATGCGCGCACCGGGATTCCCACATTCATCGATGCCATGGTCGAACAGGGGGCATGCATCGAGACCATGGAGGCATTCATTGCCGGTGGGGCGCTGGTCGATTCCTCCTCCATCCACGACCTGAGCATCAATTTCGCCTATAAGACTGTCGAGATCACTCTGTCTATTCTGAAAAAGCTGGGCATCGCCATCAAGACGCTCGAGGCGAGCGGGGTAAACCCTTTCTGCCTGACCTTCAGGCTCGATACCGGGGCGTGCAGCATTGAACCGATTCTGCTGGAGAAGCCCATGGGGGTCGTCCGGAAAAAGTCCGTTGACAAGGAGACTATCGAGAAAACCATCCAAAGGCTTCTCCCGGTTCCCCAAATCACCTTCAACATCGCCCAGATGCTTTCCGACGAGAATGTCGACATCAACACCGTTGCCGCAGAGATCAAGAAAGACCAGGTCTTGAGCGCCAAGGTGCTCAGGATGTGCAATTCGTCATATACCGGGTTGCCCCGCAAGATCGCGTCGATCGACCAGGCCATCGTCTACCTGGGCAGCAAGGTTCTGCTCCAGATGGTGGTCACGGCCCAGATCGAAAACATCTATCACTCTTCCGACCGCGGATATTCCCTCTGCCAGGGCGGGATGTTCCACCACGCGGTGGCAACGGCCCGGCTGGGCAGGGCCCTGGCCACGGCTCAGAAGAAGATCGACCCCGATATCGCCTACACCGCCGGGCTGCTCCACGACATCGGAAAGGTCGTGCTCGACCAGTACATCGGTAAGATGCAGCCCCTCTTCTACCGGATGATCATCGAGAACAAGGAAAATTCCAGCAAGGTCGAGCAGGACATCATAGGCATCGACCACTGCCAGGCAGGGCTCATGCTCGCGGAAAAATGGAACCTGCCGGATGTTCTCAAGGACGTCATAACCTTTCACCATGCCCCGGAAAGCGCCCCTGACAACAGCGAGATCGTCAACCTCACCTATGTGGCCGATGTGCTCACCAACAGGCTCCTTCCCGGACTGGAGCTTGAGAAGGTAGACACCTCGAACCTCCAGTCGAGCCTGCTCGCCCTGGGCTTCCTGCCCAGAAACGTCTACCGCCACCTGAACGTGCTGGCTGATCTCTACTGACCGTTCCTGTCCCTGGCCGCCCGGGCCAGCTCGACGATCTGGAGCAGCTTGGGCTTGGGAGGGGCGGTTATCTGCAACAGCTCTTCTTCAGAAAAACTGCTGTTCAGAAAACCCAGAATATCGATTCTCCCGGACCAGCAGTCGGCGATCTTCCGGCAGGGAAGCGCACCGCCGCACTGCCTGCAGTAAGAGAAGGGCACCTGATGCCCCAACATGGGGCATCGGGTGCTCAGTTCGTCAAATTCAACCGCGCGTTGCTGCATTACCACCTTCCGGACTTTACCATGGGCGCCTTGGGTAGCCCCTCAATCGACTTGAGCGATGCCTTGAGGTCTTCTTCAGGCAGAGGAAAGTCTATGAGCTTGCCGTCCATGAAATTTGCATACCCCACCAGGTCCATGAGGCCGTGACCGCTCCAGTTGAACAGTATCACCTTCTCCTTGCCTTCCTCCTTTGCCTTGTTCGCCTCGTCGATGACCGCGGCAATGGCGTGGGAGGTCTCTGGGGCAGGGATGAACCCCTCGGTCTTGGCCCAGATGAGTGCGCTCCGATAACAGTGGAGCTGGTCGTAGGCCTTGGGTGTGAGAAGGCCCTCTACTACGGCCTGGCTCA
>JAAYYB010000250.1 GCA_012515615.1 Fibrobacter sp. | reverse complement strand
TACAGTATCATTCTCTTTTGTTATGGATGAACTGGCAATAGTATATTCATCTTCCCCGTGCAGCTCTATATATTTCAGGGCCCCGATTTCTCCGGCTGGAAGTGAATCCAGAGTAATGGCGCGGCTTCCATCCGACATCTCAGTGATTTTGCGCACAGGCCAGTAAAGCGGAGTACCCTCGAGAACAACGTAACCGTCGGATGTATCGATGGATTCTGGTAAAGCGACTGTGACCGAGGCCGGCATTTCCAGATAATTATCTTTTATCATCAGCCGCTCAGTCTTGACAGTAATCCCCAGATCGAGCACTCTGGTGAGATCGAAGAGATTACGGGCAAAGAGATTATAACTACCCTTGACAATTGAATCAAAAGAATAGAACCCGTCAGTATCAGTCTCGCTCTGATATACCTTTGCACCGGTACCGGTCAGCGGATTATAAGCCGAAGGCATCAGCATTACCTGTATACCTTCCCCGGCTTTTCCGTCTTTGGCCAGGACCCGACCGTCAACTGTAGCAATAACCTCAGAAGAGCTTCCGCCATCAACCAGTTTATTATCTGTGCACATTATAAAGAGGGCCGCACATAAGAGCAAAATGAGTTCAATCATTCTCTTCATATTATTTCTCACCTGTACTATTGGTATCTGTAAGCGGGAAAATCTGGAAATTGACCTGTATAACCCGGTCAACATCAGAATCCTGCTTTACAAGATTGACAAGTTCCGCCCGGAGGGCATCAACCTTCTGCCTTATGGACTCATACCCCTGCTGCGAAACACTCAGGGTAAGAGAGGAAAAAGTCCTGTCCCTCTTCCCGAAACGGTACAGGGCATCTTTAGCAATGTCAAGAGTATTGAGAACGAAATTGTTGATCACTACAGAATCGGTCACGTGACCTGTTGATATATGATTTTCTGTAAGGCGGTAAAGACCGGTTTTCTCTTCCTTCTTTATAAGCTTGAGCTTTTCAAGAACACGGATGGCTTTTTTCGCCTCAGCAGCAGAGATGTGGGGGATGACCATTTTTGAAAGTTTATAATAATCTCCATCAAATTCATAATAGTTGAGAATCGCACGGATAGCCGAGTAATACCATTTATCATAAAACGCATACGCATCCGGCTCAACAGTACGCACCCGTCCCTTTTTAAATGCAACCATTTTTCCGAAATATGCTTTTTTCTCATCGTGGTTCTCAGACTGATTGTAATGAACCATCAGATCAAAATACCGGGCTTCCCGTTTTTTTAACTGAAACACCTCTGCTATCTTTTCAATAAAACGGTCTGGAAGATTGCAGGAGCCATTAAGTACCTGGGATAGAAAACCGGCCGACTTAAAACCTGCAACTTGAGCAATATACCTGTAAGAGATCGGCTGCCCTGCTGACTTGAGACTTGCAGACCTGTCTTTGAGAAACTTTCTGTAATCGGTATAATCAAAGATTTCTATCATCTGTTAATTACTTTCCGGTTCCCTTGGAATCTGAATGTCCCCCGTAACTAACGGCCGCTTCGTTAAAGATCTTTCTGCAGGAACATCATATACTTATAAGATACCCTTACAGGGGCCTGGAAGCAACCTGTTTTTTGGAAATATCGTTTAGAAGCAAATTCGTCATTATAATGTTATATACTCTTAACGCATTGATTACTAAGGTGTTACATTTCCACATGTTTATAATAGCAGCAATTAAACATCTGACCCAATGGTTGCAAACATCTGAAGACCATCTCTCAGCTGAAGCATCAAGGCCCTCTTATATGATCCCCGGATTTTTAATTAGCTTTGCCTGCAAAACAGTTTTTTTTGCACCGATTCCGGAGCAGCGAGTGACCAGAAATCCGGCATCGGTCAAATCACGCCTGACCTGACCCGCAACCGTAAAAGTCGCAGCTGTTCCACCAGAAGCAGTTTTCCGTCCTATAGCCGACAGAAGCTCTGTTCGCCACATCTGCGGATTTTGCTTTGGACCGTGCCCATCAAGAAACCAGGCGTCAAGAGGATATTTGAGCGATTGAACCATCTCCAGCGCTTCTCCAATCCACAAGTTTACATCGATAGATCCAAACCGCTCTAGCAGACTGAATGAGTGCCATCCACTCTTTGTAATATCAATTTTTGAGTAATGCTCAAGGATTGCGTTTACAATTTGAGGGCTGCACCCTTTAACCTGATTCAGGATTTCCCGCATCTGCCGGGCCTCCAGAGGATGCAGTTCGACTGAGTTATAGTTTACCTTTACATCAAGCAAATCAGATTTATTCAACTCATCTATCAGTGCGGCAAGTGTCCGTCCGGCACCAAAACCGGTTTCACCGATTGAGATAACCCTCTGGTCCGAATCCATGACAGAAAGTCGAGGTATTAGATTATTACCCTGAATGAAAATGTATTTAGCTTCTTCAAATGCATCAATTACATCGAAGTAGCGATCGTTGTAGTGTTTGTTCAGCAGATATTCAGGAATTTCAGGAGAGTGCATGATTACCAAACCGGATAACTGATAGTAAAGATAGTCAAAAATAGTTTCACAAGTCGCAAGTCACAAGTCGCAAGTCGCAAGTCACAAGTCGCAAGTCGCAAGTCACAAGTCACAAGTCACAAGTCACAAGTCGCAAGCCACAAGTCACAAGTCACAAGTCAGGAGTCAGGAGTTAAGAGTTAAGAGTTAAGAGTAAATTACAAAGGTGACATTCGTGTTTTAATGAGAGCATGTACTTAACATTGTTATCATTTACAATTCTGACATGTAATAGTACTGGCCTTTCTTAACTAATTTCCGGGAGGCTACAATAAAGTTTAATCTACTTACAGTTCTACAGTGCGATGTGTCGGACAGACAAAACTGTGATACTGGTAACTGCCTCCACAACCGGTTGACAGCACCAGGGGATAGCGGAAGACTGGCGTCCGCGACAGGCTGGAGCGAAAGGGGGGACGCCCCCTCCCAAAATATCTTTATTCTTATTTTTTAATACACTCTTTTCAGTCGTCAATTATCTTTAATAAATTTCCTGCTTACCGTGCCATTATCGGTTGATACGATTGCCAGATAGCCGCCACTGCGTAAATCGTGTAAATCAATTTTGCCATCTTTAAATCCGGCATCAGCGTTCTTTACCAGAACACCAGCCATATTGTAAATCTCGACTTTTCTAACGATAATACTGTTATTTATTAACAAGCTACCTGCAGATATTTTCAGAGATAATTTATGCACATTTTTGATCGTATTTACTGAAACACCCGTAGCTTGACCTTCACCCTGCACATAGACCAGTCCGGTTTTATACCCGACTACCGCAGCCTTTAACGATGCATTTACATCATACGATTTATCATCGACGGCATTATCAAACGTCCATTTGAAGTCCCCGCCGTTGACACGCCCGGCATATTTCATGACATTGGTTCTGGCCGCCTCAGGAGCATCTGCGGTATATGTGTACATAACCTGAGGATCAGTATCGAAATTGTTATAAACATTGCCTCCATAAGCAGAGGTGATGCCGATGCTTAACTTTTCATTTCTCGATTGAGCAACGTAAGCATCGAAGTCGGTTTTTGAGCTGATAACACCAGAAACATTAAACTCTGCAGCGGGATCATCATAAGGGACAAAACGACTCTGACCTGTCATAAAATTGTTAAAAGCTTTTATTATACCTCCATCTTCACTTGAGAAAGTAGGCATATCATCGTAGTCATTCCCGGACCCATCCCAGACATCACTTCCCTGCATTGAGATCAGCATAGGATATCTGCAGTTACGGAAATAGTTGCCTTCTGAAAACACAGAGGACCCTTCAGTGGCTCCTATCCCGTATTTTGAGATACCATCGTAGTAATTATTGTAAACGTGTGCAGAGTAAAAACGGACCCGCGGGTGACGGGAATCGGAGTGATCGTACCAGTTGTGGTGATATGTTATAAACAGCCCATCTGTGGTTCCTTCGCTCAGCCCCAGAAGGTTGCATTTTCCATTGTCCCAGAAATGATTAAAAGAAAATGTGACATAGGTTGATTTTTTACAATCGAGCGCGCCGTCACCCTTTGCCTGATCAGCATCACCACCTGCATCCCCGTAGAAAAAATCACAATTGTGAACCCAGATATATTCGTTTGACTGCTGAAGCCCTATATTGTCACCTTCGCCGCTGTTAGTGTTCATGGTGCCGATATTGCGGATCTCGATATTGGAAGCATTTTTCAGCCGGATACCCCAACCGTCAGCTACTGCGTCATCACCTACGCCCTCAATTGTCATGCAGCTTGATGCATTCTTCTTGTTTTCGACAACGATGTCACCATTTAACATATAAGACAAACCGGTTATTTGCCCTACCAGGCGGATTATCAGGGGACGAAGATCAGAGCCTTTTTTAAACCCATCCAGGATTGTCTGAAGCCCGACACAGGGATTTGTGGAAGCACCGGTTACATTCAGAGAAACAGTGTTCTTCGTTTTTTCTGTAATATAAAGAATGACCGCCCCGTCTTTTATGGTACCATCGGCTTTGTAAGCCCCCGGAACCCGTTTATTCGAAAAAGCAAAGCCAGCCCGGTCATGAGCAGAAACAGTGAAGGGTCCTGAAACAGCCCCGGCACCTTCTACCCCCGAATTAACCGGCACCACTTTCAAAGTATAGGTTCCAGCCTTAAGCCCCGGAACATCGGCGCGAAGATATGTACTGTACCTGCGTATCAGCTGGGTATCGATTTTCCGGCCTGTAATACCCTCACCACTGTAATACACATTGTAGTTGTCGATTCCAGAGACTGGCGCCCACTTTATATAAGCCGACTCAAGCCAGCCGGCGGATTCAAGGATTGTTATTGACTGAGCCCAGATTTGTACCGAAACCACCAGAATGGCAAGACACAGCAGTTTTCCGTTCATTTTGGCCCCCTTTTACCGGCTGTTTAATGTTTTTGACGAGTTATTTTCTTTTTGATTGTAACCATAATATAATCTCAATCAACTGAATTTGCCTATTTTTTATTTTAGTAAGCTTATTATATCATTTTTTTTGTAACCAAACAATTCAGCACCGTCTGTGCGCCTTGGAGCATAGCTGGTGTCCATTATCCCACCGGTTAGGAACGATCATCGTGAGCTCTGAGGGGAATAAAAACCCGTTCTCCGTAGCAGACTACTGCAAAGGGTGAATAAAATGGAAAACAAAATTTCTGGGTGAGAATGGACCGGAATTTAAAACGCAAAGTGCGCCAAGGTCGCAGAGGAAAAAACGCAGAGATGAAAAGAATTAAAACAGGTCGCAAAGGATAAACGCTACGCGTTTACAGGATGGAAGATTACATTAATCACTAATCAATGGAACCTGGATTCTTGTAAACGCGAAGCGTTTACCCCTCTGCGCCCTTCGCGTCCTCTGCGTTTTAAAATCTGGTGCTTCGGACATTTCCGGGTGATTTTTTGTTGAGATTAGATGATAGTAGGGGCGAACGGTAGTGAGCACCCCTTAAAATACTGGTGCTTAGTGGATTCGCCCCGGTCACTGGCGCATGAGTGTTTTCGTCGGTCTTCTCTTAGGGGCCATTGTTTGAGATATAAAGAAATTTGTGTTTCAGGTCCGAATATGGTACCCTTAAGATAAAAGATGACCCGGCGGTTTCCTCTGTTGTGCGCAAGAAACTGCGACTCTGATCAAGACCGCCGTCGAAAAAAGAGTCTAAGAACTCGCCCAAAATAAAACACTCTAAGGAATGATGACCTTGGAAAATATTCACAAACGAATAACTTTAATAAGACATGGTGAACCTGAAGCAAATGAAGAGTATTCGGCATTTGCTTTAGTTGCAGGTGAAGACATTAAGAATTTTCTAAAAAAATGGAATAGATGCGAATTGAGTAGTAGAAATGAGATTCCAGCTTCGTTAAAAGAAATTATCAAAAGCGGGGATTTTTATATAAGCAGCGATTTAAAAAGAACTAAGCAATCATTTCAGATGTTAGGGGTTAATGAGTTCGAGACTAACGAGCTGTTTAATGAGGCGCGTTTACCTCACGGTATTGGGAAATCAATTAAATTGCCCTTTGTATTCTGGTTGATTGCACTTCGCATTTTGTGGAGATTCGGGTTAAGTAGTAATTCGGAATCTTATAAGGATTTTACCGATCGGATAAAAGAAGGAACCGATATGATTGAAGAGAATAGAGATGTAAATCACACAATTTTAATGGCACACGGGTTCGTCAATCGCTTTTTGAAAAAGGAATTACTAAGAAGAGGCTGGAAACTTTTATCAAAAAAAGGCGGACACGGTTTCTGGTCCTATTCTACATTTGGACAAGCATAGAACCGTAGTCTAAGAAGCTGCCACTGGTTACTTAACCAGACAAACTTAAAACAAAAAGACTGTCTATAATCAATTTTTTATTATATTAATATTTACAGATGACCTTTTAACCATTAAAGGAGAGAAAAATGAGTTCTTTTTATCATGCTATACATTTCAGATGTACAGCAATTGCGGTATTGGCGTTCATTTTTCTGAGCGCAATGAAAGTTTGGGCTCAGAACGATGTTACCTTTCCACTCGTGATCGACTCAGTCAAATCCAATCCGATACCAAACGGTTACCACTACGAAATGTGGAAACAACCTGCCGGAACTGTAAAAATGACGGTGTATAACCAGGATGCCACGTTTGATGTTGAATGGAGCAATATCCAGAATTTTGTCGCCCGCGTTGGACTTAAATACGATGAAACAAAAACCCACAAGGAAATCGGTGTATTTACCGCTGAGGTTGAGTTTCAGAAAGGGCAAATAAGGAACGGGCTTGCGTATTTCGGCATATACGGATGGACAGTCGAACCTTTGGTTGAGTATTACGTGATGGAGGACTGGCAAGACTGGCGGCCTAGAGCAGGAGACGGGATGCATACGCTGGTAGGCACAATAAACGTTGATGGTTCAGATTATGAAGTGATAACTCGGCAAATGAAACAACAGCCATCAGTTAAGGGCACTCAAGACTTTCCACAGGTCTTCAGTATCCGCAAGAACACCAGGGCGTCAGGTACGATCTCCATTTCCAATCATTTTAATAAGTGGGAGGACATGGGAATCGATCTGGGAAAACTGTACGAAGTAAAAATCAAGGTTGAATCATATAGCGGCAACAACAACGGATCCGGTTCCTGCAAAGTCACAAAAGGAAAGATCCTGGTAGATGGAATTCCAACCTCTATTCAGCCGATTTGTGACGATTTTTCAGCAAAACGACAGAATTTCACAGGCCTGAACTCTACAAATGGCACTTACACACTAATTTCGTTAAGTGGACAAAAGATCAGTTCAATCGCGTCCGATCTTTCTCAGCCGCCTGTTTTTTCAAAAAACAATGTCTCTCCCGGAATCTATTTATTGCAATCAAAATTGAACGGTGTGACATTGCAGACACGGCAATGGGTGGTTAAATAGATCTTTTTCGCCTGCAAGCCTGGTATTCGGCCCGGGCCGGATACCAAGGCGCCCACCGCCCTTACATAAAACAAACATCTAACATCAACAAATAATTACCCGGGAATATTTGATCCACAGCAATTTTTAACTTTTTCCGGTTTCAGGTCATTGCTATGAGATTTTTCCTGATAAATGGTTGTTAAGTTTACGATCCTCCTTTTAAGAATTATCTCTTCCGATTGAAACGCCCCGTATTTTTCTGCAGGAACCTCTTCCGGACGGGCGCCTTTAGATTTCAGGTTTAAACCTAAAATCGCAGTTGGATGAGGCAAAAAATCGTAATCTGTTGAGCGCTAAGGCTTTCAGGCATCTTGATCTTATCACCTTGTCGATAAGACCTGCGATGCCTTCAAGCCTTATCATCTGCGTATTCCGG
>JAAYYB010000417.1 GCA_012515615.1 Fibrobacter sp. | reverse complement strand
GATTTTCTCGGCCACGGCCATCCTTGCAAGGGCCTCGTACCCTGCCCGGGGCTGCGTCAGGATGAGGTAGAGCCCAGGACCGAGCACGGGGCGGTATGCCCGCTCCATATCCCGCTCGAGCTGGTAGCACTCGTAGCGGAGCTCTTTCATGAGAGCAGCCCTGTCGGGAGAGTCGATCTTCATCAGTTCTTCAAGAACCCTCAATCCCTCCTGGGCGCGCTTCATATTCGATCTGATAACATCCCTGATCGAGGACCTCCTGTTTTCCAGAGAGCCCTTTGCGGCAAAGCCCACATCGCCGGCTGCGTCCCGGGAAGAGACGAGAGGGGCGGGGTCGGCCTGTGCGCTGATCCGGTGTCTCATTCTTTTCAGCCTCTGCTGCATGGGGGCGTCGTTCCGGACATAGCGGAACACATCCTCCACCACCCTGAGGCCCTCGGTGACCCGGTTGAGATTGGCATCGATCAATCGCAGCACTTCCCGGTTCATGATTTAAAGCCTTTGTATGATCTCGCGGGCGGCCTTTCTGCCGGAGAGAAGCATGCCGCCGAATATGGGCCCCATCCGGTAGCCGCCATAGGATGCGTTGGCCGCCATGCCGGAGACAAAGAGTCCGGGAAAGATCTCGCGGGTGTTCTCCACCGTGTGCTGTTCACCGAGGCCGGCATCCATGGAGCGCTCTCCCATAATGCCTCCGGTGGGAGTATCGAGCCTGACGCCCATCTTCCTCACCAGGGCGGTCACGACATTGGCCGGATGGCCCGTGGCGTCCAGGACATACGAGGAATGGAGGGTGAGCGGATCAACGTGGAGACCGGCTATCTCCACGGGCGAGTAATTGATGACCAGGCCCGAGACCCGGTTGTTCTTGAACACCACATCTTCGATGCTGATGCAGTTGAAGATCTTCAGCCCCCGGTCCATGGCCCGGTGGATCAGGGTGGACACCGTGTGGACCGAGTCCGCCGTGTAATAGCCCGGCTCGAATGTCTTTACCGGGATGCCGAACTCGTCCAGGATCTCCCGGGCCTCCTCCTGGATGACGATCTCGTTGAACATCATGCCGCCGCCCCACATGCCGCCCCCGATGGAGAGCTTCTTCTCGAACACGGCCGTCTTTACTCCGGCCCCGGCCAGATAGTATCCTGCGACCAGGCCCGACGGCCCTGCGCCCACGATGGCCGCATCCAGCTCCAGGGCCCACAGGAGCTTTTCCATATAGGTGCTGATGATCGCCTTGCTGATGGTTACTTCATTGAGCATGTCTGTTCTCCCCCTTTTTCATGTGTCGTTGCCCGGGGTGGCGAGCACGGGCTTTGTCCGGACCTGCCGAGGATGGACGAAAAAAAAGCCGCCTCCAGCAAAAGGAGGCGGCTTCTTGGCCGGTACAGGAACAATCACGTACGGTGTCAGTGTTCTCCCTTCGCTGGTATTACCCAGATCAGGTTCAACGGGTATGATCTCAGGCACGGTGATAAAAACCGGCCACCCCATGTAAAAGAGCGGATATTCTTCTATCCCATGGTGCAGCCATAGTCAAGGATGAATCATCCGGCTTCTGGATCATGCGGGAATCGCGCCGTAACTTTTTGACACCGGCTTGTCCATACGGTATAAGCCTCACCATGAACAGCATGATACAACAGATCATTCTCCTCATCGTGCCCGTGCTCTTTTCCATCACGGTCCATGAGGTATGCCACGGATATGCGGCGTACCGGCTCGGTGACCCCACCGCCATGAACGCCGGAAGGCTCACGCTCAATCCGATCAAGCACATCGATATCGTGGGATTGCTGGTCCTGCTCATCACCCGGATGATCGGCTGGGCCAAGCCCGTGCCGGTTGATCCGAGGTATTTCCGGAACCCGCGCAAAGACATGATGTGGGTATCGCTGGCAGGGCCTGCCTCCAACATCGGGCTCGCCGTGATCTTTGCGGTTGTCTACAAGGCCTTTGGCGGCATGCTCGCGGCATCGTACCTGTTTCCGCTGAGCTTTATGATCGAGATCATGATCATGATCAACGTGGGCCTTGCCGTGTTCAACCTCATCCCCAT
>JAAYYB010000249.1 GCA_012515615.1 Fibrobacter sp. | reverse complement strand
AGGGGTGCTCACTACCGTTCGCCCCTACTATCATCTAATCTCAACAAAAAATCACCCGGAAATGTCCCAAGCACCTATTTATAAAGCTGCACTCTCCAGTTTAGTTATGAGAGCTTTCAATTTCCTGTATTTCTTGGTTAATTTTCTTTCAATTTCGTGTGTTTCGTGTGTTTCGTGGTTATAATTTTCTTTCGATTCCCTGTCTTCCCTGTATTTCGTGGTTATAATTTTCTTCCCCGATGCTAATCACACCCCAAATCACCACACCTGTATTATCCTCTCGCATTTCATCTTCAGATTGTCTTCCAGAACAAGAAGATATGTGCCCCTGGAAAAATCTGACCCATTGAGCTTGATTGATTTACCCTGTGCATATTTTCCCGAATAGAGTTTCTTTACCAGTTTACCCGATATTGCGTAGACATTAAGGGTAACTGTTCTGTCATTGTCAACATCAAGAGAGATCACCCCGTTATGATATTCTACAGGGGTTCTTTTCAATTCCGTTTTTCCGCGCAGGACCCCTGTAGAACACACCCTCAGATTATCTGATGCAAAAGTAATGACATCCAGGTTGGGCCCGCCTTCACTTGTCAAAGAGGTCAGGGTAACGGTATTATTTCCCTCTCTGAAATTTAACGGGGCCTTAAGAGTTTTCCAGCTTGTCCAGGAACCACTTGACGGCACCGGGAGGTTATCGATCTGAACTGTTCCATTTACAGAAACCGAAATATCCCTCTGAGCAGAAGAGCCGTTTGCGTAACGAAAATAGAGATCGGACTGCGCGGAGGCATCCGAACAGATTGAAAAAGATGCCCTGGCTGCGGTTTCATTATTGAAATTTAGGTAAGCTTTGCCTGTGAATCCGCCGTTGGTGGTCTCAATAACTCCATCAAATTCAAAAGCATCTTCGCCCTGGATCGATCCTTTGCAGGGAGAAATACCTGTTTGCCCCCCGGTACAAACTCCGCATTGATCGGCGGAAGCACTTCCGCCCCAGTCACCGTTACAGTCCTGAACACAGGGCTCTTTACCGGTGGTTCCACCGACACATGTCCCGCATCCGTCCAGATATGCCGTCCCGTTTGACACACCTGCACAATCTTCTGTCTCCCTTGGATCGCAGGGATTGAAGCTTGTGTTTACCATAGGCCACCCATCCGGCCACGAAAGGGTGCTGATTTTAAGCTTTGATGCGCCGTTTTGATTTTTATCGTAGTAGTGATAAGACATGAACTCATAATTGCCTTCTCTGAAATAACCGAAATGGCCGGGCCCTATAAAACGGTCGCGGGTTGACAAAAGAAGAGTCCCGCCGCCGGCGCTGGTCTTGACCCCGTTTTTATCCACAAATGGTCCGGTGGGACTGGTTGATCTTCCTACAAATATCTGATAGGTGCTGTTTACCCCGTCGCAGCATTTTCCACGGTTGAAAAACAGGTAATAGTATTCACCGTGCTCGATCGCGGCAGCGGCTTCAGGATTGCCGTTTGCCACATACTGAAGATTCGAGCGGTTCAAAGGCATTCCGCTGGTAGTGTCAATTTCAGTCATGACAATGCCGTTCCAGAATGAGCCATAGAGCAGATACGCTTTGCCGTCACTTGTACGCATTATATCGGCATCGATTGCATTGTGATTTGAAGAGCCGGTTGTGTAAACGACCATCCCCTGATCCTGCCATTTGGGGTTTTTCAAGGTAGGCGAGGTGGCAAGCCCGATTGTCGAGGTGCGCTCTCCAAAAGCGGAACAGGAGTAGTACAGATGCCATTTGTTATTCATGAAGATAACTTCAGGAGCCCAGAAATGTCCGCCGAAATTAGGAACATACTGTTTGATCCATGATGGGAATCCTGACGGGAACACGATAGTATCCTTGCGCCAGGTGCACAGGTCGGTCGAATACGCACACTCAACCCAGTTGCTTGTGTAAAAGGTATAATACCGGTCACCTTCCTTGACAATATTACATGGATCATGTACACCGTAATCCCTCTGACCGTAAGATGTCAGGACAATTGATAAGAGGGATAGCAAGAATAACTGTGTGATCGTTTTTTTATTCACAATGTTCTCCGATTAAGAGGCATTTTCTAATCCCGGTGTCATTCCCGCCAAAGCAGGGTTTCAGTTTTGTCTGTTTTCACCTGGATTCAAATTGTGCGTCAACTTTCCCGTAAAATTAATATAATAAAAAATGACAGCTAATCCTCTTTGCCTCTTTGAGACATCAGAAAAACATGGAATCCGGCGGCTACAATGCCCACGCCACATTCGATGTTTCAAATATTATACAATTATGGGTTAAGTTTGGTTTTGAAGTGGATATATTTAAGAATAAGGATTTTCTGGAAGAGGGCGTCCCCTCTTGCGCTTCAGCCCGGTTAGGAAACCGGTCTTGCGCTATCACCCCATGTTGTCCACCAGTTATTGAGGCAGGTAAATTCATCACATTTGCAAACGTCCTTTCAGCCGCACAGACGAACTGGTGGTAGATTAAAATTTATTGTAGCCTTGAAGAATTCAAGCATGTAAGGGAAAGTCACAATTCGCAAGTAGCAAGTAGCAAGTCAGGAGTTCCAAAGGGCGCTCTTTTGGTTTTGTAAGAAAGTAATAAAACCGCGGCACGTCGCCCTTATTTACTAATATGAATATAAATGTTACCAGTTTAAATGCCAGTTTGCAAAGCCCCCCTCCAGCGCTCCAGCTGGAGAGGGGTGCCGACAGGCGGGGT
>JAAYYB010000248.1 GCA_012515615.1 Fibrobacter sp. | reverse complement strand
GCTCAATGATGCTTTCCTGTCAACTATTGCGGCAACGGCTCCAGCCTTGAACGCAGCCTCAACATAATTGTGGCCGTCATTCTGCTCTGTCTTTATGGCCACAAAGATATCTCCCGGTTCTATATTGCGGGAATCGTTGCAGACGCTTCCAGCCGGCATTTTCCTCTGCCGGGCCCCGATCTGCGATTCGCCGCCGCACCATTCCACCAGCGATCCAAGTGTAAGAGTAGTACAGTTATGTTCGTGTCCGTTCACTTTTTTTCTCCATGTGCAAGCAGCTCCATCACAACTTCTTTATCGTTGAAATGGTGCTTTACACCATCAATTTCCTGATAATCCTCATGCCCTTTACCTGCAATTACCACACAGTCGCCTTCCCGGGCCATGCTGAGGGCCTGCATGATTGCCTGGCGCCTGTCCGCAAATACTGTATGCGGAAAGTCCAGAGGAATTCCATCAAGTATCTGGTCAATAATTGCCTGCGGCTTTTCGGTACGGGGATTATCGGATGTCACAATTGCCTCATCACAGTTCTCCGATACAATCCTGCCCATGATAGGACGTTTAGCCTTGTCGCGGTCACCGCCGCAGCCAAAAACGCAGATCAGCCTTCCGCCGGTCAATGGACGGGCTGTCTTCAAAATGTTCTCAAGGGCATCAGGAGTATGCGCATAATCAACTACAACCGAAAACAGCGCTTCTAAATCCACCCTGTCCATCCGGCCGGGCACGGTGTCAACGCAATCAAAGGCTTTCTGTATCTGCTCTGCTGAACATCCCATCCCGCGCGCACCTGCAATCATTGCAGCCATGTTGTAAACATTGAAATAACCCCTCAGTGATGAACTGAAGGAAAACACCTTTCCATCTTCTTCTATATCAACCCTGCATCCATCCCAGTCGCATTTCCAGGAGAATATTCTTATCTGCGCGGCCTCATTGCGGCCGTAAGTGACACATTTTGTGTTTGTAAGTTCATTCCGGAGGCGCTCACCCCATGGGTCGTCTATGTTGATTACCGCTATTCCATCCGGCTTAAGATATTTGGTAAAGAGCCGCTTTTTTGCCTGGTAATAAGACACCATGTCATGATGAAAATCAAGGTGATCCTGGGTCAGATTGGTCCACACTGCCATATCGTAAAGCATCCCTCCCACCCGGTCAAGAGCCAGAGAATGGGAAGAAACCTCCATAACCAGCCCTTCTGGCCGGCATTGCGATTTACCGATATATCTGAAGATATCGAGCGCTTCGGGCGTAGTATGGTCTGCAGGAAGCCTCTTTTCACCAAGATGAAAATCGACCGTACCGAACATCCAGGTTCGGTCTGCAGAGTATTTCTGCCTTAACATCTGCTCGAAAAGATGCGCAGTTGTGGTTTTCCCGTTTGTACCGGTAATTCCCACAAAAAACAGATCCTGAATGTTGATTTCCCAGAGTGAAGCCCCTAGCCGCCCAAGCGCGTTCCTCAGATTTGTACTCTGCACGAACCGCACAGGAAGGTCAGTCTGAGGGTTTTCAGAGATTACCGCAACAGCACCTCTGGAAATCGCATCTTTTATATAGGAATCTCCATCAAGGCGGGTTCCCGGAATAGAAACATAAAGAGAACCCGAAACAACTTTTCTGGAATCGTAACAGATATCAAGAATCTCAGGATCAGAATCTCCGGTTCCGTCAATTACCTGCATACCTGCTTTATTTAATAATTCACTCAAGCACATATTTGTAACCATTCAGCTTCAGAATATTTCGTTACAGTAATCATAATATTCCCGTCCGTTATCCCTCAAAAGAGCAGAACAACGTGCACACATCCGCGGGCTTCACCGAAACACCCTTCGCAGGGCTCTGCTTCCTGACCATCCCTGCACCAACCGCAAATGGCTTGAGTCCGCTGATATTTATCATGTTTATTGCATCACGCAAATCCTTCCCTACACATGAGGGTACCTCAACCGCAACTCCAGTCCTGCTTTCAGGCATATCAAGATACAAAACCACTTCCTGATTTCCTTTCAGTATGGTTCCCGCCGAAGGAATCTGATAAGTGACTTTTTCACCCTCACCACTCATCCTGCAGGTTATCCCGGATGAATCGGCAAGCATCTGCGCACTGCTCCTGGGAACTCCGCAGAGCTGCGGTACTACAATTTCCCGTGATTCCATTTCCTTCTTCTCTTTTGGAACGTCAGCCTTGTTGTTTTTAAGAATCTTCTCTGCAAACTCAAGCTCCGGATGGCTGATGATTTGAGACATGATCTTGCGAAATACCGGTGCTGCAGCCACACCGCCCATCTCTCCTCTTGCAGGCTCATCGATCATGACACCACAAAGAAGCACAGGGCTCTCTGCGGGAACAAAGCCGATAAATGATGACCAGGAACGGGTTTTAGAGTAAGAACCGGAATCGGGTTTTTGAGCTGTGCCTGTTTTGCCGGCCACAGAAACACCTTCTATAGCAGCTTTCTTTCCAGTACCACTGTCAACAACTTTCTGAAGCATAACTCTGAGCCGTGCCGCTACATCTTCGGAAATGACACGCCTGACCGGTTTATATTCGGCACTGTCAATTACTGCCTCCCTGGAGTCTTCTATTCTTTCGAAAATTCTGGGAGTAAGCAGAATCCCTCCGTTTGCCACTGCTGCAAATGGAAGCACTATCTGCTGCAGCGTAGATGAAACCTCCTGCCCTATTGCCATAGTGACCCTGGTACGCCCCGACCAGGAACGAACAGGATGAACTATGCCGCACTCCTCGCCGGGAAGATCGATGCCGGTTTTGGTTCCAAACCCGAAATCTCTGGTGTATTTGTAGAGTCTGTCATTTCCCACCTCATTGGCAATTTTTGCAAAACAAACATTGCTTGACTTTGCCATTGCATCTACAAAAGTGAGATATCCGTAAGGTTCATGATCCCTTATTACCTGATTGTAAACTTCAAAGATGCCATTCCCGCCGAAAATTATATCACATTCCTTCATAATGTTCTCTTGAAGGGCCGATGAGGCAGTGATCAGTTTAAATGTGGATCCCGGCTCGAATATGGCACTTATACACCTGTTCTGCCGCTGTGCCAGGGGGTAGTTAAGGGGAACATTGGGATTGAAGGATGGCTCATTGGCCATTGCAAGAACTTTTCCACTGTGCGGTTCCATTACAATACAAACACCTGATTTGGCTTTCAAAGCCTCTACAGTCTGACTCAGCACAGTCTGCACAATTTTCTGGATATCACTGTCAATTGTCAGGATAATATTGTATCCGTTGCGGGGATCTTTTGAGGGAAGTCCTATCTTGCGGTACTTTTTATTCCTCCCATCCTTCTGAAGAATGATCCAGCCGTCTTCGCCACGAAGGTAATTGTCAAAAACGAATTCTACCCCGCCAAGCCCGTAACCATCGGTTCCTACATATCCCAGAAGCGGCCCGGCAATATCTCCCAATGGATATACTCTGTTAATTTTTGTCTGTTTTTTACCTGAAGCATCAATACCCAGCACTTCGGAATTTACGGAAATACTGTGTTCCATACTGGATGCAAGCACTACGCCCTTACGGTCAAGAATTGATCCCCTCTGTGCAGGAAGAATACGGCGCTGCTGAGTCTGGTCGCGACTCCTCTCAACATACCTTTTACTCTCAAGAATCTGGATAGAGAACAGACGCGACACAATAAAAACCCCGCCTATTGAAAGCAGTGCGGAAATAAAGAACAAGCGCATCCTGAACTGGTTCATCAGCCCTTGTCTCCATAAAAGGTCTTCTTAAGAAATGCAATAAGCTCTTTAGGACTGTAAATGAATTTAAGGCTACCTTCTTTTCCCTGCGTTCTTACAATCATGATCTGTTTTGAAACCGGATATTCAAGCGACAGGGCCTCCCTGGCAAACTGTTCAATTCTTGCTGTTGAGGAATACCTCTGCACTATGAGCTGCAACGTTGCTTCTTCTCTCTTAAGCACCGCAAGAGAATCGGCCATGGAGTTCATCCTCAAAGATGCATTGTTGATGTAGACCTGTTTCCAGACTGCCAGAAGCGGACCTGAGATAAGAACAGCCAGCAGACCTACTCCCAAAAGCATTGAACGGAAGCGGATAATCGGCTTGAGCGCAGCTTCATCTCTTCTTTTATTCACCTGCCACCCCCACCTTTTCGGCCACTCTGAGCCGGGCACTGCGAGATCGGGGGTTGCTGCCGATCTCTTCCTGAGAGGCTTTAACAGCACCCTTGGTTACGCGCTTAAGCATTGTAGATTTACTGCATCGGCACACCGGTAATCCTGGAGGACAGATACAACTCTGTTCCTGTTCCCTTATAAACTCCTTTACCATGCGATCTTCAAGTGAATGATAGGCTATTACCGCAAGCCTTCCCCCTTTGGACAGAAAACTTATTGCTTTGTCAAGAAACCTTCTGAGCTCCCCCAGCTCATCATTAACCGCTATCCGCAGGGACTGAAAAACCCGGGCAATGATTTTCACATCCAGATTAGGGCCGTACTCCCTGGAAAGACATTTGCGCAGATCACTTGATGTACGGAGAGGAACACACGATTTTATTGCCTCTGCCATGCGTAAGGGATTTTTTATTTCACCGTACCTTGAAAGCAGATCCGCAAGCTCTTCCTCACCTGTCTCTTCCAGCAGATCTGATGCGGTTGCCTCATCAGAGACACTCATACGCATATCAAGACTGCTATCCTGCATGTAGCTGAAACCGCGTTCTACATTGTCGATCTGAAATGAGGAAAGCCCCAGATCAAGGAGAAAACCGTCAACTGAATTGATTTGGTGTTTCTGAAGCACCTTGTCGAATTGAGAAAACCGCTCCAGTTCAAATATCATGGATGGTCCCGGGGCCGGCATATGGGATTTATTCCATGCGATCGCATCCTGATCACGATCTATGCCAATAACGGTTGCAGAAGAATCGAGTTTCTCCGCAACAGCCCTGAAGTGACCCCCTCCGCCCAGAGTGCAGTCGACATACACCCCGCCTGTTCTGGTTACAAGCAGTTCGGTAACTTCATTCTTCAACACGGGTTCATGGTAGAATTCTCTGTTCATCTTCCGGAAAGCCCTTTTTCCACAGACTGGAAGAAAACAGTGTCAAAATCATCATCGGTACCCAGATAAGCATCGTACCTGGCTGTGTCCCAGATTTCCAGGTAATTAGCCTGGCCCACCAATGAAACATCCTTGCTTATTCCGGCTATTGACATTTGAGCGGGACTCAGAGTTATTCTACCCTGAGTATCAAGCGTAGATTCTGATAGTGTATTGTAAAGGAGTCTTTTGTGTTTCAATGTTTCGGGGGTTTCGGGTCTGGAAGCAAGCTCTGCTTCATAGACATCCCACAGATCACGGGGATAGGCACGCAGGCAATTATTGGGTGCTCTACAAACGATAAAGGTCTCGCTTGCCTGAGGATTCATAGATTTGCGGAACTTCGCAGGAATATTGACTCGCCCCTTTACATCGATGGAGTAATCAAATCTTCCGTGAAACTGTCCCATTTTAATTCCCCCACAATCACCCACAATTACCTACAATTACCCATTAGAATACTTTATTATTGAGACAATGTCAAGCCTTTTATGCATTCTGGGGGGCCTTCATTATTGCATAATAGAGAGATGATGTGTCTGGGCTCAATAAATTGTATTTTTGCCGACCCAAACACTACCAATAGTATTAACGCGGGGTTCTAAGGAGCTTAAAAACCGATTCTGGAAAGATTTGTTTACCTTACTTCGGAAAGATCGATTTCAGAGGTGTCATCCAGTGCGGTAAGATTCAGAAGCCTGGTGTCTTCATAGAGCTTCAAATTCGTTTTGCCATGCGGAGCAGGTTTTGGTAATTGAGAAGGCGCAGGATCGGATCCGGATAAAACCACATCGTTTTCTCTGCCCTCCATCAGCTTTTTTACTTTTGCACGAAGAGAGTAGTTTTCGCTGACCACAATATCATACTCTTTGTAAAGTTCACGGAGCTTCGCCTTCAGCTCGTTTACCTCACTGCTGTAGGCAGCGTTCTCTTTCTGGAATTTCTCCATAACCGACTGCTGGCTGGCGATAGATTCGGTGACTGTAGAGATTGCCTTCTCAAGTTCACCGATTCGCTGATCCGGCTTGTCGTATTGAGTCAAACCATTGTTAAAACGGGCCACGTCTTTGGAAAGATTTCGACCTGGGGTTTCGTCCTTTTTCTGACTGACGAAAATGACTATAAAAATGAAGAATGCAAACGCAACTATCGGGATAATCCAGAGTAACTCTATCTGCACAGTAGCTCCTTGACCATAACACCGATAATATAACACCTTTCTCTTTACTGTGCAATTTCATTGAGATTTCCAATGGCCCCTTCTATTTTATTCTCTATTATATAAGCCCGTTTTAAGGGCAATCTGAAAAATCATCATAATAAAAGTTGAAAAAACATCCTGAAGAGTCCCGGTCACCTCACCTTAAAAACTAATAACCGTTGGTGTGACCGATCTCTCAAAAAAACCAGGAGATCAATAATGTCTGAACTACCCATCATGTCAGTCTCCGGTATCCGAGGTATAGTCGGTAAAACCATCGATTCAGCTTTTGTCTCCCGAATAGCTTATATCCAGACGAAGCTCTCCGGCGGCGGGAAAGTAATAGTCGGAAGAGATACCCGCAGTTCAGGAGAAATGCTGGCTGAAGCCGCATTCAAAGGAATCCGTGCGGCAGGTGGAATACCCATTTATCTGGGTGTCGCTCCGACTCCAACAACCTGCCTCTGCACCTCTTCACTGGGCGGCTCAACCGGGATCATTATCACAGCAAGCCATAACCCGGGCCAGTACAACGGGTATAAGATGGTACACAGTTCTGGAAGGCTGTTCAGGGCACATGAGTGCCAGAGCGTATATGATGCCTTTTATGAGGGAGACTACGCCTCTGACGCTGAGATTAAAAAAGCTCGTTCAGACGCTCAGCATTCAGTTGATGGAAGTGCCATTCACATTGAAAAAATCCTGTCAAAGATTAATGTAAATGCAATCAGGTCGGCAAATATCAAGATTGCTGTTGATTCCATAAACGGTGCAGGAGGAGCAGTGTTTCCGGCTCTCCTTTCCAGGCTTGGTGTAGAATGGAAGGGTGTTCATAACAAGCTTGATGGAGATTTTGTTCACAATCCTGAACCCCGCCCTGAACATCTGGGTGATCTTTCAAACCTGCTGAAATCTACACCGGGAAACTGGGGTGGTTTTGTTTTTGATCCCGATGCAGACCGTCTGGCGACAATGGGAGAAAACGGGGAGGAGATCTCCGAGGAGATGACTCTTGTTTTTGCATTGCAGAATCTTCTTGGAAGAGAGAAATCCGATGTTGCCACAAACCTCTCTACCTCGATGCTGATTGACGATGTGGCAACCAGATCCGGTGTAAAAGTTTACAGATCAAAAATCGGTGAAGCTAATGTCGTTGAAGTGATGGAGCAGAACAAATGCAGATACGGCGGTGAGGGAAACGGCGGAGTCATCTTTCCTGAAATCGCCAGTGCCCGTGACGGCCTGACCGGTATGGCTCTTATTCTGGAATTGATGGCAAAAACGGGAATGCGTCTCACTCAGATAGCCTCTCAGTGGCCCCGATATTCCATAGTAAAAGAGAAAATCGACTGTGCCGGGATCAACCCTGCAGAAGTTATATCAAAACTGGAAAAAGTGTTCGCAGATGAACACACGGACCGTCTGGACGGCCTTAAAATTATCAGAGATTACGGCTGGGTACACCTCCGGTCTTCAAATACAGAACCAATAATCCGCTGCTATGCCGAGGCGCATACCGAGCAGCAGGCCAGAGATCTTGCGGATATGGTTCTCAAGATGGCAAAGTGCTCCTGAATCCGGGACATGTTTAAACCATCTCTTTTCAGGTGTTGAGCGGGGCAACCAAATTAATGTATCTTTGCAATAGCACAATTTGATACAGTATATTGCGAAAGGGGAATATATGTCCAGAATTCATTCATTTGTGTTAAGCGGCCTGTTATTCTGTTTTGTAGCAGATGCCCAGATCATAAGCGGTTTTTGCACAGTGAAACTGAATGGGCCCGCGTCCGCAGAACAAACACAAACGGCTCGCCAAGGCGCAAGGGCCAGGCTGAAAACAGAAATAGTGAAATGGGCAGACGAAAGCCTTGGTTTTACTTTTGATACACTTAACAATAATCAGAACATTTACCTGGATATTTTTACAGATGCCTGTATCAAATTAATCAAAGAGGAAGCATCCTTCCAGGGTAAAACCCTCATGATTACTTACAACTTAACTGATGAAACAGCAAACCAGGCAGTTCAATCTTTCAATCAGCAGTATGATAACAAAGCATTATTCTCATGGGAAGCTGCAAACAATGCTGCCCGGGAAAAAGACAACATCAATTTTTACATCTCCGCAATCAAAGCTCTATCTTATGCCTCTGCACATATCGGATCGCCATTACTTATTCAGGGAACTGAGGATAAAAGTCTTGAGGATATTATCAGAGATACCCTGCGGGTCTTTCTGGACAAAGTAAAAGTAACATCCTCCAATATGATTCTTGAAGGAAAAGCAGGCAGGCCGGTAAACAATCCGCCATCAATAACTGTCACCTGTGATTCCCAGCCACTCCCCGGAATCGGACTCACAGCCATGCAGCAGGATGGCAAAGTGCTCTTTTATTCAACAACCGATGAAAACGGTCAGATGAGTTTCGGTGATTTCAAAATCCCTTTTGTGGCAAATGGAACACTTATCTATGTAAGGCATAACCTGGGGAAGGTAATAGATGAGAATGTTTTTGTCACCGAAAAAGATCTCAAATTACGCCTTAAAAACAGCTGGGATCAGACTTTTATTTTCAAACTTTCCCGGCCCTTTTACACTCTTGAATACAAGGCTTCATCGGTAAGCAATATAACTCTTCCTCCTGATTTCGCCGGAGATTCCCATCTTAAGAAATTTCTGCAGGATTCCTGCAGCATGCAGATAGCTGCAAATACTCCTGCGGATCTGGCGATCTTCATACAAAATCAGGTGTCAAGTTACAACTACAGTGAAACCGAAGAAGTGGGGATAAAGATCACCGCACAGATAACGGTCAAAGGGCTCTCTTTAGATCCGGTCAGAACCGAGCAGGAAACACTTGAATATGAAAAAAGATATGATATCAGTATCGATATCCCCTATGGCCTCTTTTTCTGGGAAGCAAACCAGAAGCTGAGGGAAGCAATAAAAAATACCATGAACCGCCTCTGACCTACTCTTCAGTGGCTTCATCCTGAGGATGGTTAGGCACATCAACACTGGGTGGACTTGAGAGATATAGTCTGCGGGCTATATCTCTTATAAAGAGTCGGGCTTGCCTTGCCTTTTCCAGAGTACCCTTGATATCTTTTCCATGAGATCCTGAGAGCTCCAGGATGATCCCGCCGTGGAAATTTGTTTCAGCGAGCTCGTAAAACACTTTTCCCCAGTTGATAGTACCTCTGCCGGGCGCAAGATGATCATCAGAGGTCCCGTAGTTATCATTTGCGTGTACCACCTGTAGATGTCCGGAGAGTTTGTAAAGTACGCTGTAGAGATCCCCGGAAAGAGTGGCATGACCAGTATCGAGACAGGTAGTGATATTGAGACATTCCATAGCACCCATGATCCAAAGCATATCACTGGTGCTCCCAAAAGGCAGGTGAGGAAGCATATTTTCCAGTGCAAGTCCCACGCGCAGTAATTGGCATTTTTTGGCTACTTTATTAAGCACATCTGCAGCATTTCGAAGCCGCTGCATCCTTTCATCAATAGAAAAACAGAGATTTTTATCTGGTCCCGGGTGAATGATAAAGTGGCGGACATTCATAACTGAAGCCGCTTCCGCAGCAGCCATCAATTCACGGAGCGAGTAATCGCGGTGAGCCTGGTCCGGTGAAGAGATATCAACATCTATGAAGGGTGCATGGAAAGAATATGCCTCCAAACCCAATTCCCCAAGCCGTCTGGCAACCAGAGAGACAGTGTCGATGTCGTGAAAGTTAAGGTGACCGGGTGAAGAGCAGATTTCAACCATTCCAAACCCGCCATCCCTGATAGGTTCAAGGCAGTCAAATATGCTCATCTGGTAAAAGCAGCCCGTTGAGAGGCCAACTGGCCAGTCGCTCATTCTTAACCCTTTCCAAAAGAGATGATCTGTGTTTTTCCAGCGTACAGGTATTATTTGAATTAAAACAGAACTGCATTTTTTTAATGGAAGAGCAGTTAAAATGCTCTAACTTGTCTCGTCCGGTTTTAATCAGGGCTGAAAAAATTCTGGTGTAGAAGTCAGCCCTGGTTGACGCATCATAGAAGTACCATTCCCTGCCCCAGCCGTAATTGCGCTCGTATTTTGACCTTACCAGGCCGGCGATATGAATCGGATGCCACCCAAGAGAAAGAAGTCCCCTTACCACCTGTCTAATTCCGGCCGGTTTCAAGAGTAAATCGTTAGGATTTTCGAGTATAAAGCGGATGCAAGGAGGAAGGCTCTCTACAGGGAACAGATCATAGGTATGGGGCCAGTTTTCAGGATGTTCCTGTTTGAGGGAGTAGTACCAGTCATGAAATTTCGCGATATCTGAGTGCTCATAGGCATAAATGAGATTGAGCATCTGTTTTGAGTTGTCTGGAATCTGAGTAGAGGCTCGGGAGGCAAGCTCAATGGCTTTCTTATGGTCCCGCATTGTTTCAATTCCCTCCTGCAGATCCATTTCGAAAAGAGGAACAGAAACCATCGATGGTATCTTATCCCAGATTTCATCATTCAGGATACCGCCTTTCTGCCAAGGTTTAAGGTATACGCTGAACGGGACACGAATAAGACGTGTGTTGAGAAGGTCTCCGTACTCCGTAATGTCAAGAGATATCATTTCTCTGCCCCTCTGCTGCGGCACGACCTCAACCGCAGAAAGCTCAACGGGAAGAATGCTATCCTTTTGCGCCTGATCCTTGACTCTTAAGGCCAGATACTCCATAACCAGCGCAAGGCCGGAAAAAGCCGCGCCCAAATCCGGCTCAACAGGCATATTTACAGGGGGTAGTTTTTCAGAATAGCGTCTCTCCAGATGCTCAGGAATGCGTCCTATGTGACTTAATTTTCCAAACGCTGCCGAATCACGGTTTATGTGCCATACAAAGTGATGTCCCCTTCCGCTAAGCACATGGAGAGGGGCAATAGCCTGTTCCATCAGTATCTGCTCTATGGCAAGTTCCGCGGGCCGCTGGAGAGAAAAGGCTCGCCCGGGGTCCAGGTAGGGTTCAGCCGGAAAGTCGAAATTTACATATTCGATATCAAGGTGGGCAATAAGCCAGTTTTTATCCCATAGCGACCTTGACACATCAAGCCCGTGTGAGAGAAAAAATTCCAGATCCCCTGGAGTCCTCATTTCCCAGCCATTCTCCGCACCAGCATCACACTGGGCAATAAACATGCATGTTGCCGAATCGAGGCTTTTTCCCCCCAGAAATTCAATAATTCTGGTTCTTATATTTTTGTCTTTATAGTAGGAGATCAGATCCATTTTGATCATCCGGAAATGTAGTTTCCTTTGCCTATAACCAACTTTATAAACGGTCCGGAAATCAGCGGTGAGGGTCCGTTTTTAAAACTCACACCGTTGCGGTACCATGTGCTCTGTGTGGTGGGATCTACAAGAAATCCCCCTTTAAGGCCAACTGTAAAAAGCCCTCTTCCACTTTTCTGATGAAAAACATGCATCACTGCTCCTCCAAAACCGGTGACAACCGTGGGAAGCCAGTAAACATCCGATGTCAGCGCAGCGTTATTTGATGTAAAGTCAAGCTCGCCGGGATGATGAGAGAAGCGCAGAAGAGCTGCTCCGAGATTGAAAAACGGATACACTTTCCAGGAACTTCCAGGCATATTGAAATTTATCCCCATAACCAGGTTGCCATAAGCACCGAAAAGAGATGCCTGAGAGTTGTCTCTCTTCCTTGTCCCCCAGAGATAAGTCCCAATTGCACCCTCCAGAACAAGGTTCTGAACTAAAAGATGAGACCCGGCTTCAAATGTCAGAGGCCTGGAAGAGAACCCGGGTAGCTTAAGGGAGCTCATGGTCTCATTTAGCGAGGACAGATCGAGCTTTGCCCTGCCGATTTCACCATAGTTTATCCGCTGCATGTCGGTAGTCCACTGCTGCTCCTGAGATGTTACTGGTAAAACAAGAAACAGAGAAAACAGAACTCCTTTACAAATACCTGTCAACTGCATACTGCCTCCTTTTGCACGAGAGATGATCTTTAATTTGACAAGGTTCAAATCGCATGCCATTAAAGGACCCTGCCACCCTGTTTCCAATCATTGTCAAAAAAGCAATCAGCAGATTGGCACAAGTATTGAATCAGCTATTATAAAAACACACAGGAAATCGCAAATGTATCTTTCAGACGAAATCTCCAGAAAAGCTCTCGCATTAGGAAAGCTGACACTAGGAATGACCACCCATGCCGGCTCCGGTCACCCCTCAACCAGTTTATCTCTGGCACATATAGTGACTGCCCTGATGTACAAGGTTATGCGCTATGATCCCCAGAACCCATGGAACCCAGGTAGCGACCGTCTGATTTTAAGTGAAGGACACGCCGTGCCCATTGTCTATGCCGCTTACGCTGATCTCCAGGGCGCATGCGGAAACAGTCCGGAAGAAAAGCAGATCCTCTCTACCGAAAACCTGGACTCCTTTCGCCAGATCAACTCTCCTCTGGACGGACACCCCAACCCCTCTGCCGGTTTCCCGTTTTTTGACTGTGCAACCGGATCTCTTGGTCAGGGGCTCTCCTGTGCCTGCGGGCTGGCAATTTCAGCAAGATTGAATAACATCGCAAAGAACATCTTTGTCATAATCGGCGACAGCGAATCAAGAGAGGGACAGATATGGGAAGCACTTGATTTTATTATAGATCAAAACCTCCATACCATTATTCCAATTTTTAACTGCAACGGAGCAGGCCAGACTGGCCCTGTTTCCAAACAGCAGTCTATTGCCGCAATTGACATAAAACTCAAAGCATGGGGATTTCACACCATTGTGATTGACGGCCACAATCCCGGGGAGATCCTGAATGGTTTCAGAAGAGCCAGAAGCTCCACGCGCCCATCGGCTATCCTGGCAAAAACAGTCAAAGGGTGGGGCGTTAAGAGCCTGCAGTCAGGTAACTCACACGGCAAACCGTTGAGTGAAAAACAACTCAAAGAGGCAATCACTGAACTGGATTCTTCAATAAGCTCTTTTTCCATTTCCTCAACCCACAATCACCGCATGCACCCCCAGCCCCCTCCCCATATCAGTCTTTCCCCTAAAAT
>JAAYYB010000247.1 GCA_012515615.1 Fibrobacter sp. | reverse complement strand
TAAGCGCTCGAAGTGCTGGGTTGCCATATTCTTTTTTTGCCATGAAAAACCTCCATCGGTGTTTAAGTGTTTAAAATAATCAATACACCGACTAATTTGAGGTTTACACAAAAATTTCAGCACTTTCCACCCGATAGCGCATTGCAGTTCTGTAACTCCCTCTTGTGGGCGTGTGGAAACCTGTGAATTGTCCCGGTTTACAGCAAATCAGAAATAATCAGAAGAAAAGGTTTTTTTAAATTTTTATTTTTTTTTCTCTTTATCCTGTCTCTGCGTTCTCAGCGTCCTCTGCGTTTAACTATCTCTCTATTCTCTTCAGTGTACCAAGAGTCTCCCTCGCCCGTCGGGAGAGGGAAATTTAGAGATAGAGGTCAGGCTCCGAATTGCTGGTTTACCTTATGCAGGTTTAGGAAGATCCTTAAGTTCAGCTTCCGCTTTTTCTATATCTTCCTGAGGAAGTTCATAGTCTTTCAGGTCACCTGCCAGGTATCTGGAGTAACCCAGAAGATCCATGTGACCATGACCGCTGAGGTTCATCAGAATCACCTTTTCCTTGCCTTCTTCCTTTGCTTTTAAAGCTTCCTGAATCGTTGCCGCAATTGCATGACTTGTTTCAGGTGCAACAATTCCGCCTTCAGTACGAGCCCACTGTATTGCGGCTTTGTAACACTCAAGCTGATGGATCGATCTAGGAGTAACAAGACCTTCACGTGCGGCCTGGCTTACAAGCGGAGCCATACCATGATAACGGAGTCCTCCAGCGTGAATTGGCTCAGGGATAAAGTTATGACCAAGTGTGTACATAAGAAGCAGGGGAGTCATGCCTGCACTGTCACCAAAATCGTAGGTGAAAAGACCTCTGGTTATAGTGGGGCATGAAGCAGGTTCAACAGGAATGATTTCAATCTGTTCCCCGTTAATTTTATCATGAATAAATGGAAAAGAGATCCCCGCAAAATTACTTCCGCCACCTACACATCCAATAATTACATCCGGTTTTTTAATTCCAAGTTTTGCAAGCTGCTTTTTTGCTTCCAGACCGATTATTGTCTGATGAAGCATAACGTGATTGAGTACGCTTCCAAGAGTGTATTTTGTTGTACCCTGCTTGTCCGAAACAGCAGCCTCAACAGCTTCACTGATTGCAATGCCCAGACTTCCCGGGGTGTCAGGATATTTTTCGAGGAATTTGCTGCCGATTTCCGTTTCCGTGCTGGGACTTGCATAACATTTTCCTCCCCAGGTCTCCATCATTACCTTGCGAAATGGTTTCTGATCAAAACTGATTCGAACCATGAAAACCTTGCACTCCAGTCCAAGGAGCGAACAGGCAAATGAAAGCGCGCTTCCCCACTGACCAGCGCCGGTTTCTGTTGTAAGAACTTTAGTTCCAAACTGTTTGTTATACCAGGCCTGAGCAACAGCAGTATTGGGTTTGTGACTTCCTGCTGGTGAGACACTTTCATCTTTATAGAAAATTTTTGCAGGAGTTTTCAATGCGCGTTCAAGGTAAACAGCACGACGAAGAGGTGATGGACGCCATCTATAAAGGATGTCCAGGATTTCTTCAGGAATATCAATCCATCTATCTGTGCTCATTTCCTGTTCAATAAGATTCATGGGGAATACCGCTGCAAGGGATTCCGGTGTCAACGGCTTGCCATCAGGTCCAAGTGGCGGTTGCAGTTTGATATCTGCCGCTAAATTATACCACTGGCGTGGAATCTCGCTTTCATCTAATAGCACTTTAATACTCATGAAAAAACTCCTGATT
>JAAYYB010000246.1 GCA_012515615.1 Fibrobacter sp. | reverse complement strand
TTACAATTCCGCATATTTCATCCTGGCTGCTGAATGTATGAAAGTGGCACCCCTGAAGAGAATCGTACAGAAGCGGGACATTTTCTGTAAGCAGAATACATCCGGCTGCAAGTACATCGTAAACACGGGGGCTGATGTGCGTATCTGCATCTCCTGCCGGATCGTCAACAGACAGATTCAGTCCGATTCTGCTGTTCTTAAGTATCTGTGCTGACCAGGATTGATCTGTCCAGCTGTCATTGAGGATCATTGTATGCAGGGGACCATCATAATTTCTCCATCCGCTTCCCGCAATGGCAAGACGCAGCCCCGAAGCTGCAAGGGATTCGAGTACTTCTATTCTGTACCTGCTTGGAATCCCTATAAAAGCTGCATCGAATGGCCTTTCAGGGGATAATTCAGTATCATCACAGGTACTGCTGCTTGCGGTAGGGAGAAAGTGATATTTTGAACCGTTACGGCTGCAGAAGCCGGGGAGGGGACCTTTCTGGATAGCCAGAAAGTGATCGTAACCCGGAACTACATTTTGCCAGTATGATGCTCTCTTGTAGCTTTCATAAAACCAGTGTATAGTTTTAATTTTTTGTTTTTTAAGCAGTTTGAGGGTGAAAAGGGTAACAGGGCTCAGAGCGCCGGAGAGAAAAACGGTTGTTTCAAAATCAAGGCATGAAACAACAAGCGACTGGTTCAGCAGGTCGACTGAAATGTCCTCATCATTTACTTTCAGGAGATTTGCAAACCCGTTCTGGTATGCAAGACAGTCGAAGGCCTTTATATTTTGCGGGCCCAGTCTGTTTTTAATTACGTCTGCGGCATGGAGGGCAACAGCACGGGCAGCTCCCGCCGGTGGTATTGAAATGAACCATCGCTGAGTTGTCATGCAGTTAAATCACCTGCCGCAGGCAGTGAACAGATTCCGCCGCCTTTAAGCCCTTTGAAAAGAGCGACAGAATTGGCAAACTGGGCAGCTGTAAAAGGATCGTATCCTCTTGCTATACAGTGGAGGAAACCGCCGTTAAAGGCGCTGCCTATAAGTGTGAGATCCTTTACCGAATCGGAATGCTCCTGCGGCCTGAACTCCTCGATTTTTCCATCATACCCGATCATGCAGCCGTCAGATCCGGTCTTTACAACAACAATGGACACGCCCCTGTCCCACAGAAAGCCGATTACATCGAGAGGACGTTCATATCCAAAGAGCGCCTTGGATTCATCAGGAGATGAGGGAAAGATCACATCAATGAGCGGCAGAACGCTCCACAAACTCTCTTTTGCATCATCAAGAGACCATCGCTGGAGCCTCAGGTTAGGGTCATAAGCAACCATAATATCGTTGCTGTGGGCAAAATGGAAAGCTTTGAAAACAGAATGGCGCGCCGCGCGTGAAACAGACTGAAGCTCACTTGACGCGTATACGATTTTGCAGTTTTCGATCAGATCTTCATAAATCATTGCCGGAACAATAGATTCAGCGGCAGTACCGGGACGGTGGACAAGGTATTCCCTCTGATCGGGGTACCGTGAACTTGTGAAATAAATTCCATTGTAACCCTGGCTTGTGATAACGTGGTCGATATTGATTCCCTGAGACAGAAGCCGCTCTCTTATCATGCTGTGAAAGGGGTCACGGGATACTGCAGACAAAAGAGATACTCCTGAACCCAGACGGGCCGCTGTAACCGCAGTGATCAGGTCAGCGCCCCCAATATCCTTGTCAAATGTGCTGCACAGGCTCAGGTCGCCTTCACACCTGAACTCTACATAGCATTCTCCGATTACCAGAAGGTCATAGTCACGTATATGGATTGGTTTCATTTGGTTTTTTCCACAGCATTGCAGTCTGTATCTTCTGTGTGCATATTCAGATTAAAATAATACGATAGAGAGAGATTTGAATCAACAGAAAATCGTCTTCTCTTTCTGCATAGTTCTGCATAATTTCTGCTCTTACAAACCATTTACAGTTCTTCCTTCAGGATATTCAACCGAAAATTTAAAGGGAATCTTTACAGATTCTCCGGCTTTGAGTTTATAGTACCATTCCAGATACTCATGTTCATTTTTCTTAAGAGATGAAGAGTTTTCCTTCCATTTCGGTTCTATCAGCTCGACTTTGATCTCTTCACTGCCGGAAATTGGAAGCTGATCCCAGATGACGATCTCTTCTTCGGTCTTGCGGTTGTTTTTGACGCTGATCTGGTAATTAAAGACGAATTTTTCTTTTTTTGAAATAACGCCGTCATTGCGTCCAAGGCGGTTTATGAGCTTGTATTCTATCTTTACAGCCTCATCTACGCCCAGAAATGTCCAGAACTCCTCTTGAGGGGTAACCAGTTCCATATTGCTTATAGCCACAAAAGAGTTGTCAAGAAAGACATTCGCCGGCCCCGGGAGGAAACTGTATTCTGTGTTATTTTTCACTTTTGCTTTAAGGTATGCAAACTGTGAGAGTTTGGGAACCGAGGAATACCTGAAATGAGCAGGAAATTCATTAGTTACGATAGTAACAGTGTGTTCTTCATTGTCGCTGTTGATGGTATTAAGACCCGGGATAGCAAACACAACGGCTGTTGCGCCTGACTCCACCTGAGCATCTTCGAACTCAAGAGGTGCCTCTTCGGTCTCTTTTTTGAGCATCTCAATCTCACTATCATTAAACATCATCTGGTTCATCATTGCCGGAGCGGCTGACTTGGCCATAAGACGTTCACTTCTCCTGGGTTCAGGGCGGGGTTGGTAGATGTTAATATGCCACGGAGAGAGTTCCGGCTGGCTGCCACTGATGTGAGGAGTGGCGGTTGAGAGCTTGATCCGAACATCTTTCCAGTCTTCGCCTGTGCTCTGCCGCAGGGAGCCTTTGTAGGTCATTCTAAGGAGCTTTTTGTCGCTTATCACCCGCATTTCATAAACAGGTTTCCAGAATGGCCCGTAAATGATGTAGCTGAGCTCAAGATTCACTTTTCCGGGCTTCTCAAGCATGAATGATACAACAGCCTGGTTTTTGTCGGAACGCTCATCTCTTCCGAGGTCGGAAATCCTCCGTGCTATCAGGTGCAAACTATCTTCGAGAATCTGTTTCTGTTTTGAGGATGCTTGTATCTCTTTATCGAGATTCTCGAGACGGCCACTGTAGAATTGAACCATGTTGAGCCATTTAGTGTTATCAAGTTCTGGCGGCGGTACCTGCTGAGCAGCTCCCCGCTCTGTTACCTTAAGAGCAATGTTTTCAACAAATTGACGTTCGCTGTTGCACCTTTTGAGTCTATTTTCAACAACAATTATGGAATCCTTATAAAACTCAGATCTGGCGGAGAGGTATTTTGAAATTGAATCATAGTTGCCGGCAAGTTCTTTCCGGCGTATCTTTATGTCACGCAGGATACCGTTCCCTGTTCCATTTACAGTTACACTCTGGCTTTCAATGTTTTCTGGAAGGTTATCAAAGACAAGGTCATTAATACCCTGAGGCAGATCGCCGGAAAAAGTACGTGTTACCTGTGCTCTGTCCCGGAAAACTGTGACAGATGAAATCTTGTTGCGCACAACCTGCCCGCTGGCCTGTGCCGAGATGATAGATGCGAAAAAAAGACAGGCCAGATTTGAATATTTCATCTTTCCTCCGGATTTTATTTTAATCTGTGATTTTGTCAAAAAGGATTCCTTTTGGATTTGAATCAACATGATTGTTGAAACCTATTAATTTATTACCTGGCTTATACATCGGCCCTGATTAGATGCACAAGTCAGGTATTAGAATACTATAGAACAAAATAGTTTCAGTGCCTCCAAACCTGAAATGAGGAGACGAGAAAAAATGCAGCCAGGTGCAGATATCGGTGTAGTCGGTTTGGCCGTTATGGGACAGAATCTTGTTCTGAATATGAGCGATCACGGTTATACTGTTGTCGTATTTAATCGGACACTGTCAAAAATCGACCAGTTTCTGGCAGGGCCTGCAAAAAGCAGGGTAAATATTCTTGGCGCTCATGGAGTTGAGGAACTGGTTAAGAGTCTCAAAAGGCCAAGGAAAATATTACTGATGGTAAAGGCTGGTCAGGCAGTGGATCAATTTATCGCTGCACTGCTTCCATACCTTGAACCTGGTGATTTGATAATTGATGCCGGGAATTCGCACTACTCTGATTCGATGCGTCGAACACAGGCTCTGGAAGAAAGGGATTTACTATTTATCGGAACAGGTGTTTCAGGAGGTGAGGAAGGTGCAAGGCGAGGCCCTTCCATGATGCCAGGGGGATCTTTCGATGCATGGGCGCTTGTAGAGAAGCTTTTCAAAGATATTGCTGCAAAAACCCCTGATGGAACTCCGTGCTGTGAGTGGATCGGCTCTGATGGAGCGGGACACTATGTAAAGATGATTCATAATGGAATCGAATACGGTGACATGCAGCTTATAGCAGAAGCTTACCATTTAATGAAAACGGGACTAAATCTCACGAATTTCGAGATAAGCAGGATTTTTAAAGAATGGAACAAAACAGAACTTGATAGCTACCTTGTAGAGATTACCGGCGATATTCTGGCCCGCAAAGATCAGAACGGGGAATCCCTCGTGGATAAAATACTGGATTCAGCCGCGATGAAAGGCACCGGGGTATGGACAAGTGAGAGCTCGCTTGAGCTGGGGATACCATTGACTCTGATTACCGAAGCGGTGTACGCCCGCAGCCTTTCCGCACTTAAAGAGGATCGTACGAGGGCCTCGGAAATCATCGATGGCCCGGTACAGAAACTGGAAGGGGACAGAAATGTCCTCATTACAGAAATCAGAAAAGCCCTTCTTGCTTCAAAGATCGTCTCATATGCCCAGGGATTCATGCTCATGCGTGCGGCGGCTGAAAAGTTCAACTGGGATCTTGACTACGGAAGAATCGCCCTGATCTGGCGTGGGGGCTGCATAATTCGAAGCGCTTTTCTGGATCAGATAAAAGAGGCTTTTGACAGAAATCGATCCTTGAGCAGTCTTGTTGTTGACAGCCATTTCAAGGGGCTGGTCGATACATGCATCCAATCATGGCGTAATGTGGTCTCTGCAGCGGTAAAGGCCGGTATTCCGGTTCCGGCTTTCAGCTCTGCGCTGGCGTTTTACGACGGATACCGCAGCAGATGGCTTCCTGCCAATCTGATCCAGGCTCAGAGGGATTTTTTCGGAGCCCACACTTATGAGAGAACTGATAAACCCAGGGGAGAGTTTTTCCATACGGAATGGGCACAAGGTTGAAAAAACTACTAGTTTGACAAAGGATCTTTCAGCAGAACCCTTTGCACCGTGGCTCAAGAGGGGAGATCAGAAGATCTGTTCCTGCGGGCCGTTTCCCTGTTTCAAAAACAACGGTAGTGTCTACATTGCCTCGGGGAAAAAAATCACCGGTCAATAGAAGCCATTCCGGATTCAGCAGGTCCTTTACCTTTTCAAACAGGTGGTGTGTAACAGTCTCGTGAAAAGTTCCAACCATGCGGAATGAGTTGAGGTAAATTTTCCAGGATTTCAACTCAAGACACAATTTACCAGGGAGATAATAGAGACCTATAGAGGCAAAATCCGGATAACCGGTTTTGGGACATACACAAGTAAACTCCGGGAAGATAATCCTGATTACGCCACTTTTGGTTACCAATGGATCGTAAGGGCATGGGAATGTCTCCAGCAGGGGAAACCCTTCGGATTTAAGGGCATTTTCAAGGGAAATTACGTTCTCGTAAAACATCGGTTACCTTTCGTAGTTTTCATTGTAAAATCAGTATGTATTACCTAACTTATGCACCCGGATCAGGGCGAATTGCACTTATACCTTGTGCATAAAGGCTTTCACAAATCTTGATGCAAACCACCAGCGCGGTGCACCTTGCGATTTGCTCAAACCTTTCTGCTAAAAGGTCTAAATTTACTTCATCTCTTCCACAATGCATAAGTCAGGTATTAAAATAGTATTTGCGAAGCAGGGGAGATCGGTGACTTACACCGGGTTAACTCCCATCTGTCGAAGAGTAGGCAGAGCCAGGCAATGTAAGAGGGCTAATCATCTCCGCGTTTCATCTTCTTATAATTCTTAATAATTTTTCCGAATGTTTTTTCTTTTTTACGTTTTTCTAAATGAGACATTTCATAATAATCTGATTCTTTTTTAAGCTTCAGGTAATTCTTATATCTGTCCGGATCGATATTTCCCTGTTCAAGAGCTTCAATTACCGCACATCCCTTCTCATGAATATGTGTGCAATCTTTAAACAGGCACATTGTGCCAAGAGCCGCGATCTCGTCAAAGGTCTGCTCTATTCCTGATGCGACCTCCAGATTTCCAAGTTCTCTCATTCCCGGGGTATCAATGAAAATGCTTCCTGATTGAAGACGTATCAGCTGCCGTCTTACTGTCGTATGTCTGCCCTTCCCATCCTTTCCTCTTACTTCATTAACTCTTAAGAGCTCCTCACCAAACAGCTTGTTAAGCAATGAAGTTTTCCCGGCTCCGGATGAACCTAAAAGGCAATAGGTCCTGCAGGGTTGGAGTTCGTTTGACAACGATTCGATACCCTTAGAGGTAATGTTGCTTACAAGCAGATATCGGGAACCCAATCTGATCAACATTTTTTGCATTTCAACCAGTTCTGATGGTGAGAGCAGGTCAATTTTACTCATCACAATAATTGGCTCGATTCTGCTTTCATTAAGCATGACCAGATACCGTTCCAAGCTGTTCAGGTTGAGAGCATCTGCGGATTGAACAACCAATCCGAAGTCGATATTGGATGCTATTAGCTGAAAATCCACCTTTTTCCCCGGGGCCTTGCGTTTGAGAAGTGTTTTGCGGGGAAAAATATCATGGATTACAGCTATGGAAAAATTATCAAGCGGTTGAATTACCACCCAGTCGCCTGTTGTCGGGTAATCCGATATCTCATCAGCTGTAAACATGAATTTGCCGGAAAGTTCAGCCGGCATCTCATGTGTGCCATCACTTACTCTAAAGCTGCCCTTATTGACCTCTGTTATTCTGGCTGGAGAGAATTCGCCGTTATTGAGGCTGGAGAATGAGTTATGGAAAAAACTATCGAAGCCTAATGATTCAAGAACTTTATTCTGTTCTGTATTCATCTGCTTTCCTTGTGTGTATCTGGAAATATAATATCATGGAATTATGTAGACAGTGGGGAAAACAAGTTAAGTGGGGAAAAACCTTTTCGGCTTTTGCTGCCGTTTGTGTATATGATATAATGCCTAACTTATGCACCCGGATCAGGGAGAAATGCACTTATCGCTTGTGTATAATCTGGCTGGGGAGTTAATGGGAAGGGAGAGGATAAGACACGGTCGGGGGCGACCGTGGCACACAGATTGTGCTAAGTGTTATCTGCTTATGGTACTCAGATTGTTTTATGTAGCATTCACTTGTTGTGTGGAATTCTTTCTGAAGCGGTTTTTATCTGACTTTTGGGAATCCACTTTCCCAAAACAGCCGACAATTGTGAAATGGTGAAAGGTTTGGCAATAGCGTCTGTAAAACCGTGTTTGGGGGGATTGGCAATAACAGGATCATCGCTATACCCGCTCATCGCAATGACAGGGATATCGGCTCTTATCTCCTGAATACGGGGAAGAGCCTCTTTACCACCCTTTCCACCCGGAACCGTGAGGTCAAGAATGAGTGCGGCGATCTTTTTGCCTTTTTTTTCCGCCTCAGAAAATGATTCTATCGCTTCAAGGCTGGTTTTTGTCAAAATATATTCATAGCCTAGTGAAATAAGCATGTGGCTGGTCACTTTCAGAATGAAATCCTCATCATCCATGATAATAATGGTGCCGCTGCCCTCAGTTTTAGCTGTAAGTGGTTCATTATCGGTTATTACGGGCTTTTCCGATGCTGGAATGAGAACATGAAATATTGAGCCTTTACCAGGTTCTGATTGGACATCTATAGATCCGTTATGCCGCTTGACTATTGAATGTACGGTAGCCAGTCCCAGACCGTGTCCTTTTTCTCTGGAGGAAAAAAAAGGATCAAAAATCTTCTGCAGATGATCTCTTGGTATGCCGATTCCAGTATCTTTGATTGAGATCTTGATAAATTTGTTTTCTTTGTTGTTGGAATTCCCATGATTCTCAATTGTGGCCACATTGCAGGCGGATACAGTTATTGTCCCACCGTCAGCCATTGCTTGCTTGGCATTGATCACCAGGTTGTCGATTATCTGTCCAATAAGGTTTTCATCACAGTCACAGGGCCAGAGATTGTCGTCAATTTTAAAGTGACAGGCAATATTGGACCCGCTGAGTGCAAATTGCGTAAACTTCTTTAAGATCGGTGCCAGTTGAACAGTTTTCAAGGATGGCTCGCCTCCCTTGGCGAATGTAAGAAGCTGCCGGGTGAGGGCGAGTGTACGTTTAGAAACATCAAGAGAATCATCCAGATACTCTTTTACAAGGGCGATATTTCCCTTCAAGGCTCCGACTTTGGCCAGTTCCAAAAAACCAAAAACTCCATTCAGTAAATTATTGAAATCGTGTGCTATACCACCTGCAAGCACTCCTAAAGACTCAAGCTTCTGGGTTCTCTGCATTGATGTTTCAAGTTTCTGCTTTTCAGTTACGTCCCGGAATACAAGCACAACCCCTGTAATCTCATCTTTGCCGTTCCTGATCGGAGCGGCGCTGTCGGCGATCAAATGTTCAGACCCGTTTTTAGAGATAAGGACGGTGTAATCGGCCAGTTCGACAGTCGCTTTGGTCTCTAAGACTTTTGACACGGGACACTCACCGGGTTTGCGTGAAATTTCATTGACAATGTTGAAAATTTCCCGCAATGGTTTCCCGGCCGCTTCCTCAGCTTCCCATCCCGTAAGTTCGACCGCGGCTTTATTAATCGTAAGGATCTCGCCATTGATATTTGTGGTAATGACCCCATCACCTATACTGCGCAGAGTAATTGAGAGCTGCTCTTTTTCCTCTGCAAGGAGTCTTTCTACTCTTTTATAGTTGGTAATATCATGAAAAGTCCAGATCCTTCCGTAGTTTTGACCATCCTGGCTTAAAACCGGGCCGGTATATCTCTCAACCACCGTGCCGTCGGTAAGTTCTATTATATCAACATATGTTTCATCCTTGTTTTTGATCATGTGCTGAACGAGAGATAGGAAATTTTCCGGATCTTTTGTTTTCTGCATGACATAGTGAAGCTGCTTTTTTGTATCGTTACTTGATTGCACGTCCTCAGGTATTTTCCACATTTCCGCAACCCGGCGGTTCTGATAGCTCCTGTTACCGTTCTGGTCAATGATTATCATTCCGTCGCTTGTAGAGTTGAACAACGCTTCCAGAATTGCGGTTTTGAGGCGCAACTCTTCACGGCTGCACCGTAGTGCCTCTTCAGTTTCCCTGCTTTGCTTTATCTCTTTTGCCAGCTTCCTGTTAAGGGAAATGAAAATCGCTATTACAATCAGGATTATCAGAGATGAAATAAAATGTATTAGAATGTTATGCATGGGTAATGATACCAGTATCAGCAGGAAAAGGTTGAAGAAGAAGCATCTGTTTTTTGCCGGAAATTGTGCTAAAGCCGCGTCAGTTTTGAATTGATGTCCCGCACCTGTTTTTCCGAGATAACACTTAATAAATATTATTTCGGGACACGACAATAGTATAGTTAAAATTCGGGGGGGAAAGAATTTTCGTATTTGAAGGTAGTAGTCGTATATCCTCTTTAAATGTGATTGTCAAAAAAGCCTGTTTCAGTGTGGGGTGAATGGTGGTTCTACCAAGTCGAATTTTGCAGGAGGGCATAACACATCATCGCGACATTCCTTTATTTTATCCCCATGAGCAATCATCCAATAAATGATCCTCACGATAAATTTATAAAGAATAACCTGAGCCGGATAGATTCGGCGAGAAGCTTTATTGAGACCTATCTTCTGGATCGCATCAATCTGAGCATAGATTTACTCAACCTGAGGTTATTCCAGAATGACAGTGTCGACACCAATCTTCTGGAATACCTCTCCGATCTGATATTTTGTACTGAGACTATTCCGCAGCGTCGCCAGTTTTACCTGATTATTGAACATAAAAGTTTCCCGGACAAGAATATTGGAATGCAGATGGACAATTATATCCACGTCATAAGGGAGAATCATGCAAAGTCGGATGAGTATAAAAATGATCTGTTTTACATCGTGCCGGTAATACTCTACCATGGTAAAAGGAAATGGGACATATCCAGGGCGATTCCACCCATAGGAAGGTTTGATGGAGAGATTTCCAGATTCGCCCAGACTTTGAATTATGAATTTTTTGACATTTCCCGTATTCCGGATGACCGGATAAAGGGAAACGCTCTTCTAAGGATTACATTTTTAACGTTGAAATATATACACAGTCCTGAATTAGTAACGAAACTCAATGATATTCTCGTAATTTTTAGGGAGTTAGCCAAGGAACGGGATATTGCTATCGATTTGAACGCGTTTTCTTTGTACTTAGAAAATGCTGCGCCAAAGAGTATAAGGAAGAGGTTATTGCAAAGGATTCTTGAGTGGAAAAATGGGGGCACGAATATGGAAGTATCCAGGGTGTTTCAGACTGTTAAAAATGAGGGCATTGCCGAAGGTATGGCCAGGGGTAAAAATGAAGGCATTGCCGAAGGTATGGCCAGGGGGAAAAAAGAAGGGAAAAAGGAAGGGAAAATAGAAGAAAAGACCGAGGTTGCAGCAAACATGCTCAAACGCGGGATGTCAAAGTGTTTGATCTATGAGATAACCGGACTTTCTATGAAGAAAATTGATCAGATTGAGCGGGAACAAGGAAAACAAAGGCCGTAGACAATCTTGTTTAGCGCAGGATTCTTGAGTAGAAAAATGGGGGCACGAATATGGAAGTATCCAGGGTGTAATCTCGACCGTATCACCTGAAAAGTTCTTCAGTTTCTGGTCGGCTGGTAAAGCTACCATTCCCCGATCCATGACACTGGAATTACAATCCACAGGAACTAAGGTCAACAGTAAAGGCAAATCTGAATTTGTAATTACAAATTATTCAGTGATGGGGCGTACAGTTAACGTGAGAGAAGAGGGAAAGAAAGATACCGGTGCCGGTACCTGCTCTGGAGTGAGCGCCAATATTGCTTTACTCACTAATCTAATGGTATTTTTTTAGTTTATGCACTTAAGGCAAAATGATCCATATCGAGGAGGCAGTAATTGGATTTCATGAATTCAGTTCTTATTATCGGCAGCGGAGGACGGGAACACGCGATTTTGAAGGCTCTGCTGCGCTCTGACAGGCCGCTTTGCATGTATGCCTATCCGGGAAATCCGGGGATGGAAAGGGATGGGTGCATGCTGGTTGACAGGGAGATAAAGAGCTGGAGCGATCTTGCCGACTGGGCGTCACAAAATGAAATCGATCTCACAATTGTCGGCCCCGAGGCCCCGCTTGTAGATGGCATTGTAGATATCTTCAAGAAGGAGAAGCTGGCTGTTTTCGGGCCTACAAAAGCCGCCGCAGAGATCGAAGGAAGCAAGGCGTTTTCTAAAGATCTGATGAAGAAATACAATATCCCGACTGCCGCATACCGCACCTTCACCGATAAAAAATCTGCTCTCAAGTACCTCAAGGAAAAAGGCGCTCCCATCGTAGTAAAAGTGAGCGGACTCGCTGCTGGAAAAGGCGCCATTGTCTGTGAAACTGCAGAAGAAGCAGAAAATGCACTCGTTGAAATATTCGATGAAAAAAAGTTCGGTGAAGCTGGTGCCAGGGTTATACTCGAAGAAAAGATGACCGGCGAGGAAGCATCTGTGTTCGTAATCACCGATGGAAAAAAATATCGTATCTTACCTGTTTCCCAGGACCACAAAGCAGTTGGTGACGGTGACACCGGCCCAAATACCGGTGGGATGGGAGCCTATGCACCTGCTCCACTCGTCGATGAAGATCTTCTCTCAAGAATCGAAAAAGAGATCGTCAAACCGGTACTGAATGCTATGGAGCAGGAAGGCCGTAAATATCAGGGACTGCTCTATTACGGCATCATGGTAACTCCCGACGGACCCAAAGTGGTAGAATTCAACTGCAGATTCGGTGATCCCGAAACACAGGCTGTTTTACCTTTAGTAAACTGTGACTGGTTTGAGATGTTTAAGTCATGCGCAACAGGGAGAATGACCGATAAGCCATGGACTGTCAACCAGGGCTACTGTGTTTCAGTAATACTGGCCTCTGAGGGATACCCCGGTTCGTATGAAAAAGGGAAAGTGATCAGCGGCATCGATGAAACTGAGCGGGAAAAAACCAATGTCGATGTTTATCACAGCGGAACGATGTTTAATAACCAGGAACAGCTTGTTACTAATGGCGGACGGGTACTGGCGGTGAGTGCCTGGGCTGACACGCTTGAGGAAGCGATTGAGACTGCTTATCTAAGTGTTGATGGGATAAATTTTGAGGGGAAGATGTATAGGAGGGATATCGGTGCTAAGGGGTTGAAGAGGGTGGAGGGGCAGGCCAAGGTGGGGGGATAGGATTAGGATAAAGGGGAGAGCTTGTGTGGAGAATTCGGCGACGCATAAAGATAATAAATCAAGAGCAGAGCAATAAAAGTAAAGAAGCACAGCACAGATAGCTTAAACGGGAGACAGATGAAAGCAGCAATTGTGATGGGGTCGAAATCGGATATGCCGCTTGCGGAAAAAGCGGGAGAAGTTTTTAAGGAATTTGAAGTGGATTTTGAGACGCACGTTATATCGGCACACAGAAATCCAAAAAAAATCAGCAAATTCTGTCTCAGTGCGCAGGACAACTACAATGTAATAATCGCCATCGCAGGTCTCGCCGCACACCTTCCGGGCGTTATCGCCAGCATGACAGTTCTTCCGGTAATTGGAGTTCCGGCTGAAGGTGGACCGCTCAGGGGTGAAGATGCGCTTCTTTCAATCGTCCAGATGCCTCCGGGGATTCCGGTCGCCTGTGTTGGTATTGGAAATTCTAAAAACGCAGCACTGCTTGCAGTCCAGATTATGGGATGCAAAGATCCCTCACTGCTTGCCAAAATGAAAGAGTACCGCAAACAGTTCGGGGATGATGAAGCCTGAGAGAATTCCGCTCCAAACAGTCCTGGAATCCACTGAAAAACTGATGCGGGTGATCCGCTCTATTCAGGCAGGAGCAGTATTTGTGTATCCCACGGAAACTATCTATGGTATCGGTGGAAGGGCAGATCTGCAGTCAGTCAAGGACCGGGTTTACAAGGCTAAAAACAGGCCGCCTTTGAACCCTGTCATACTTATAGCTTCAAAACGCAGCTTCTTTGCATCCTCCGGCCTGAATTTTCCCCATGCGGCAGAAGATTTGATGAAGAGATTCTGGCCCGGACTCCTCACCATAGTGCTCCCATCCGCACAGAACCCCGAGGGGACCGCAGTACGCGTTTCCGGGCACCCTTTTATTAGAGAGGTTTTTTCCGGTCTTGTGGCCCCGCTTATCTCTACCAGCGCCAATCTTAGTGGCCAGAAGTATTCACCTGATCCTGATATAATCTATGAAACATTCAGTTCATCTGTAGACTTCATGATTGATGCCGGCCCCCTCCCGCCATCTGCACCCTCTACAGTTGTTAAAATCTCTAATGACAATAAAATATCCCTTATACGGGAAGGCGCAGTCTCATCAGCAGAGATTTTCCGCACTGTATCCTGAAACACCTTTAAACAGGTTGACCTCTTCAGTAACTGTGTATATAATTTAATCGCAACACATGTCAGAGACTGACAGCCGTGTATCTTTCTACCTTAAAGGAATCACCATGAGCAGCAAGCATTGCAGGTTATATGATGAAAATCTGGTACATAACATAATAGTTTCTTCCGGACTGTCGGTTTACGAATACCTGAAAGAGCACAGAGGGGCAAACTCCGATGAGATTTGTGAATTTCTGGAGTTAAACGCCGGATGTATTATTGAGGAAACAATCGAGCAGATTAACAGCGCAGAAGAGTACCCGGAGCAGGATGATAATGATAACGATGACGGTGATGAGAAGGATGATAGCTGGACAGATTATAGAGATTATCAATGAAGTTTGATGGATGTAAGCCTGGAAGCCGGTCACAGAAAATGGCATGGTGATAATTGCGATCTCAAGCTGCATGCAATTGGTGGTTGCAATGTAACTAAGGAAATATTAGTTTAAACAGTCCGCCGAAGTGGCGAAACTGGTAGACGCACTGGACTCAAAATCCAGCGGTGGCAACACCATCCCGGTTCGATTCCGGGCTTCGGCAATTACTCAAAAACCGCATTTTTAAGTAAATTAGGACAGAGAAAGACTGCCTTTTTTGTTTCTTCTCCCTATCCCGCTTTTCCCCCTTATTTCTCGCTTATTCCCAATGTTTCCGTACAAATTTCGTACAGTCACTTGTAAATCTGAATATTACAGTACTATGAAGAGAATTCAGGCACCCTCCTCATCTTCCTGGCCAGAGTTCTCAACGATCTCTTCTCCCAGTCCCGCCACTGCTCATAGTGCTCAAACATCCGTTCGCATCTCTTGAATTCAGGACCGTGTATAACATGTCTTCCGTTTTTACGGTACGGAGGAACCGCAATGTGAAGCATCTCATGGTACATCACTGCCTCAATCGCAAACTGCGGGACATCTGGATGATTGTAAACTCCGGCAATAGTAATCAGATGAAAACCGGTGCCGTCAGCGGCAACCCTGGAGCTCTGGTAAGATGTAAGAGAAGATCGGGAACCCCAACGAAGCAGCGCGCGAAGAGAACCATCGAAGTATTTATTATTGATACTCTCAAAGATAGACCGCAGATCAAATTTGCAGCCCATGGTCCTCTTTTCAAGCACCTCCGGCTTTACGCTTGTACTCCGCAGTGGAATATTCAATTCTTTTATATAGGTTTGAATCCGGTGCTCAAGGTTCGCCTTTGATTTCCTGACAAGCGAGGATTCTTTTCTTCTGTTGGAAATAGGGAGAAGTGCCCAGTCAATTAGGGCCGCCTTTATTTCATCGGGGGCATTTTCCAGATAGGATGGAATGGTGAGTGTGCGATGTCCGCTCAGCCTGCTTATCTTAACATGCCAGCTTTTTCTCATGCGGCTGCTGAGAAAAACGGTCAGTCCTTTTATATTCTTGAGATCTATCACTTTATCGTACTCGGAATCCTGCTTCGCTACCAATCTTACTCCCGGAGATTAGAATATAATGAACCGGCTGCACAAAAACCTGAAATTTGGCCGATCTCATGGCAATTCGTTAATAAATTCAGTAGTCAAATGTTCATAATCAAACAGTAATTACGATCAGGAATAAACAATATGTTATTTTTTCATAAACTGGCGGGTATTTATCAGGCTTTTAAATCCAGATCTGTTTGACCAAAAATAATGAATAAAAAACGAGTCATGGTAGCAATGAGCGGGGGGGTCGACTCCTCGGTGGCAGCGTATCTTCTGTGCCGTCAGGGGCACGATGTGGCAGGTGTAACGATGTGCCTGGAGATAGCCGACAAATCGGGAGTGCCAAAGCACTGCGGTACAGATGCTGTCGGGGATGCCCGAAAAATCTGCGATATCCTTCAAATTCCCCATCATGTACTTGATTTTTCGGCAAAGCTGTTTTCAGATGTCATACAGGATTTTATCGATCAGTACACAGAAGGACGCACACCTAATCCCTGCGTGCGCTGCAACCGGCTCCTGAAGTTCGGATCACTCCTTGACTACGCCCAATCGTGCGGTTTCGATTTTATAGCCACCGGTCACTATGCCGGAATCGCTTTGCATGAGGGGAAACCGGTTCTATGCCGCCGCATTGATGATCCCAAAGATCAGACTTACTTTCTCTACAGCATCCCTTCGTCAAAACTCGACAAGATCCTCTTTCCACTTTCAGAACTTGATAAACAGCAGGTAAGGGAAATCGCTCAGGATGCAGGCCTCCCGGTGGCATCAAAACCGGAAAGCCAGGAGATCTGTTTTGTTCCCGACAACAATTACAGGGCATTCCTGAGGAAATACGAATCGTTTAATTCAAAGCCCGGCGATTTTGTCAACCTCAGGGGTGAGATTCTTGGCACTCACAGGGGGATCAGCGACTACACTGTCGGACAGAGAAAAGGTCTGGGGATCGCCTCCGGAAAGCCGCTTTATGTTCTTTGCATCGATAAAGAGCATAACCGGGTCGTTCTGGGTGACAAAGATGAGCTTGGAGCCGAAGCGCTCATTGCTACTGATGTCAACCTTTTCATGGACGGAATACCTGAGCAGATCACTGCCAAGATCCGCTATTCCCAGCATGATATTCCGTGTAAAGCAAAGGTCGGTACCGATAAAAAACTGGAGGTAAGGTTTGAAAAAGCTCAGGATGCAGTGACTCCGGGGCAGTCGGTTGTGCTCTATAAGAGAGAGCTTGTGGTCGGGGGAGGGATTATCGAGAAGGCAGTGAGATAAATGCTATGAATAAAGACGTTCCTCTGCGGGCAACAGCGAAATTTGCGACAACTGGCTATATTTGTTGATCCAATTGGCCGCGAATCTCGAAAATACACTCGGCGATCACTTCAATCGGGACTACATTGCTCATTCTTCCTCCATAACGTGTTTCTGTTACCGTTGTTACCGCTGCCGTTACACTCAATCGACGAATCACAGCGGATTCGCCTCTTTCGTGCGACTGGCGCAGCGAATTCTCGCCCGGCCACGCTTGAAAACTGAATGTTTAGAGGTAACTATAAGTATGCGTGTATTATTTTTTTGATATCAATGAGTAAACTAAATCCTCAAAAAGAAGATAGCTCTTTCAGGGTTGTCATCAACCAGAATAATGGCAATTGGCTTTTTTTTGAGCATCCGGTACAGGTACTGCAGACAGAGAATCACTCTGATGTAAAACACCTGCTTGAAGTCATTGAAGAGAAAGTTGCGGAAGGTTTCTATGCTGCCGGGTTCTTAAGCTACGAGGCGGCTCCGGCGTTTGATCCTGCTTTAACTGTTTATGAGTGCAAAGGCTTTCCACTGCTCTGGTTTGGAATCTTCAAGGAGCCAGACATTGGGCCTTTACCTTCAGGGAACCCGGAATTTCACTATGTTTCGGACTGGGAACCAGCGATGGATTTTTCTGTGTATCAGTCAGCGATAAACAGAATAAAATCTTTTATCGAATCCGGAGATTCCTATCAGGTAAATTACACTTTCAGAATGCGTTCCGGGGCAGTGGCTGATCCATGGCAGACGTTCCTTGCTGTCACTGAGAATAACCCCATGCCTTTTGCCTCATATATTGACACCGGAAAACATGTAATAAGCTCTTTTTCTCCTGAACTTTTTTTCAGTCTCGATGGTGAGCACATTGTGACCCGTCCGATGAAAGGCACTGCCCCAAGGGGCCGGTTTATATCCGAAGACCTGGAAAATGCCCGGAACCTGTATATCTCGGAAAAAGACCGTGCCGAAAACATAATGATTGTCGATATGCTCAGAAACGATCTGGGCAGAATAGCACGTGTAAATTCTGTAGAAGTAAAAGATCTCTTCAGGGTGGAAAAATACCAGTCCGTTCTGCAGATGACCTCGCAAGTGTCTGCAACAACCGATTCCCCGGTAAGCGAGATTTTCTCTGCTCTTTTCCCCTGCGCATCTGTGACCGGGGCACCCAAAGTCAGGACAATGGAGATCATAAAAGAACTGGAGAAATCACCCAGAAAAATTTACTGCGGTTCAACAGGGTACATTTCTCCGAATAGAAAAGCCGTTTTCAGTGTTGCTATCAGAACTCTTCTGTTCGATAAAGAAAACAACAGGGCAGAATACGGAACTGGAAGCGGTATTATATGGGACTCTGATGCCCGTAGAGAGTATGAGGAGTGCCTTACCAAAGCAGAAGTCATAGCCCGTAAATCCCAGAGATTCGGCCTGATTGAAACTATGCGCTGGTCACCGGAACAGGGATATTTCCTTCTGGAGAGGCACCTGAGGCGGCTTGAAAATTCGATGGGGTATTTTGATTTTTGCGGCGATATCGAAAAGGTAAAACAATACCTGTTTTCATTAGCCGGTCAGTTTGAGATAAGCCCGATTCGCGTTAGAATCGAAGTAAGCAGGGACGGCCGGATAAGCCACACCGTTTCCCCGCTGAATAAAACCGATAAAGAATCTTTACTAGTGGGGATTGCATCGTTACCTGTGCATTCTTCGGACCGCTTTCTCTTTCATAAAACGACGAACAGGTCTGTGTTTACTGATGCTGTGAAAGCCTGTCCAGGCTTCGATGATATTCTGTTGTGGAACGAGAGGGGAGAAGTTACGGAGACTACAATAGGGAACGTAGTCGTGGAGTTAGAAGGCGAGCTGTTTACCCCTGCAATTGATTGCGGACTGCTTCCGGGGACCTTTAGAGAGGAGCTGCTAAGCAGGGGGGAAATAAAAGAAGCGGTTATTTCTGTGGAAGAATTGAGAAACTGCAACGCTGTGTACAGGATAAATTCGGTGAGGGAGTGGGAGAGGGTGGTTGTGGAAGGTTGGGGGTAAGAGCGGCATGTTAGATAAAATCGCCAAAACTGCCGGCAGCTAAAAACTATTGCGGCCTCCCGAAAAGAGCTTAGGGATGTCCCTTTTGAACTCTTAATTCCTGACTTTTAACTCTTGACTTGTGACTTTCGACTTGCTACTTGTGACTTTCGACTTCCAATACCTCCGTTGCCGCATTTATCACCTTGTCTAAATCTTCCTTTGAATGGGCCCGGGAGAGAAAAGATGCCTCAAACTGGGACGGTGCGAGATAAATGCCCTTGTCAAGCATTCCGTGGAAAAAACGACCATAGAGTTTTGTGTCGGATCTGCGTGCCGAATCAGCATCTGTGACTTCCCCGCTGTTAAAGAACAGGGTCATCATGGAACCGGCACGGTTCAGGGTTGCCTTTACTGAAGCTGCTCTGCAGCCCTCAAGGAGCCCTTCAGCCAGATAGGCTCCGTTCTGTTCGAGCTTTTCGTAAAAATCCGATTTAGAGTGGATCTGCTTGAGTGTGGCCAGTCCTGCACTGACTGAAAGAGGGTTTCCGGAAAGTGTCCCGGCCTGGTAAACGGGCCCGCTGGGGGAAATGAGTTCCATTATCTTTCTGCTTCCGCCATAAGCTCCAACCGGAAGCCCGCCGCCGATAATTTTGCCGAAAGTTGTCAGGTCAGGCTTTATGCCGTAAAGCTCCTGGGCACCTCCGGATGCCACCCTGAAGCCGGTCATTACCTCATCGAATATAAGGATGCTTTTATCCGATTCGGTAAGCTCTCTCAAGCCTTGAAGAAATTCCGGGCGGGGGAGGATCACTCCCATATTACCAACCACAGGTTCCACTATGACTGCTGCAATTTTACCTTGATGAGAAGTAAAGAGATTCTTAACTGATTGCAAATCGTTAAATCGGGCCAGAAGCGTATCTCCTGCAGTTCCGGGTGTAACTCCGGGACTATCGGGAACACCAAGAGTCGCGGCTCCCGAACCGGCTGCAATAAGGAAACAGTCAGCGTGCCCATGATAACATCCGTCAAATTTTATTATCAGGTTCCGCCCTGTGAAGCCCCTTGCCAGTCTTATGGCACTCATTGTGGCCTCTGTGCCGGAATTGACAAATCGAACCATCTCAACAGATGGAACCAGACTGGTGATAAGTTCTGCCAGTTCTGTTTCCGCCTCTGTAGGGGCTCCGAATGAAAGGCCGCTCTGAAGAGTCCGGCTTATGGCCTCTGTGACTGCAGGATGTGCATTGCCCAGAATAAGCGGCCCCCAGGATCCTACAAAATCGATGTACTCGTTGCCATCGATATCGGTAATGTGACACCCTTTCCCGGATGCTATAAAGGCGGGTGTCCCGCCAACTCCCTTAAAAGCCCGCACTGGTGAATTAACGCCGCCGGGAATGGATATTCTGGCTCTGTTGAACGCTGTCTCACTCTTCTGTCTATTTGTATTCTGCATATCACTTCTTTCCTGTTAGGAGTATCTTGCGCCTATTGAGCGGAGTCGAAGTGTGTGCCATTTAAAAAACTCACGGTAGTACGTTTCGACTCCGCCCAATAAACTCTATTTTAAACTTATGAGCTGACCCGAAAGGGCGATACTTCCGCTCAGTTGGTGAAACGGTTTAAGAATCTATTCAGCAAGTTTCCTGCCTTGAATAAAAAATGTTGACATGATCGTCAGATTTGCTTATTTTGTTAAAAGACAACTAAATTGATCGACAATGTAAATTATGCTGACTGCAAGCGGGCCTGGCAAAGAGCGTAATGAGTTTTGGCAAAATCGACAATCTCTGTTCAGTTCAGGAAATCTGCTCTCAAATCGAAATCGAAATAAAAGTAAACTGTATGTTTCACTGGACGAGCTGGCAAGGAGAGAGAATGAGAGCAAAGAATGTGAGATGTTTGACATTTAGCTAAATGTTCATAAATGTAATAAACAAATGCCTTTCCATACTCAATGGAGAATTAAATGAAAATAGCAGAAAATATCGGCGCACTTATCGGAAACACTCCTCTGGTCCGCATAAACAGTCTTAACCGGGACGGAAAAGCGGTGATCGCCGCAAAACTTGAGATGTTTAACCCTATGTCCAGTGTAAAGGACCGTATCGGCAAGGCCATGATTGATGAAGCCGAAAGGCTGGGATTGCTCAAAAGCGGCTCAGTAATAATCGAACCTACAAGCGGAAACACCGGGATTGCCCTTGCATTCATCGCCGCATCCAGAGGCTATCGCCTGATTTTAACCATGCCGGAAACAATGAGCATTGAAAGACGCAAGCTGCTCAAGGCTCTGGACGCTGAGATCGTTCTTACTGATGGGTCAAAGGGAATGAAAGGGGCAATTGCCAAAGCAGAGGAACTGTCAGGCCAGATAGAGGGTTCATATATGCCGCAGCAGTTTAAAAACCCGGCTAATCCAGAAGTGCACCGCAGAACAACTGCAGAGGAAATATGGCGCGATACCGATGGCAAAGTTGACATACTGGTTTGCGGAATCGGGACCGGCGGAACGGCTACAGGGGTTTCGGAAGTCTTAAAGAGCCGAAAACCCTCTTTTAAAACAATCGCAGTTGAACCGGAGACATCTCCTGTGCTCTCCGGAGGGCATCCCGGGCCGCATAAAATTCAGGGGATCGGTGCCGGTTTTATTCCCGATGTGCTCAAGAGGGAGCTTCTCGATGAGGTAATCAGGGTAAAGGATAACGAAGCGGGGGAGACCGCACGTGCTCTTACGCGGACCGAGGGTATCCTCACAGGGATCTCCTCCGGAGCGGCTCTTTACGCAGCACTGCAGGTGTCAAAAAGAGAAGAGAACCGGGGAAAGCTTATCGTTGTCATTCTTCCCGACACTGGAGAAAGGTACCTGAGCACATGGTTATACGAAGATGTATCGGCGGGTCAGGCGTGATTTGTCCCGGTAATAATTACAAAGTATAATTGGGCCTTAACAGAATATACCTTTACAGAAGGAACAGTAATGAGCAGTCAATACCGTTTTGAAACACTTACGGTTCATGAAGGTCAGGCAGTCGATCCCACTCAGTCAAGAGGCGTTCCGGTCTACCGTACTTCATCGTACCTTTTCAAGAGCACAGAGCACGCGGCCAGCCTCTTTGCGCTAAAGGAGCCGGGCAATATCTACAGCCGTATCATGAACCCCACAAACGATATCCTTGAGCAGCGGGTAAGCCGCCTTGAAGGCGGCGCGGCCTCGGTAGCCCTGGCCTCAGGAACTTCTGCTATTTTCTACTCCATAATTACCCTGGCATCAGCCGGTGATGAAATCGTTTCAGCATCAAACCTCTATGGGGGCACATATTCGATGTTTGATGCGATTCTCCAGCAGTTTGGAATAAAAACCCGATTTGTCGACCAGCGGGATCCGCAGAATTTTCGCAAGGCAGTGAACGACAAAACCCGGGCTTTTTTTGTGGAAACGATAGGAAACCCTGTTCTTGACTTTACAGATATTGCCGGAGTGGCTCAAATCGCTCATGAAAACGGTCTGCCGCTTATTGTCGACGGCACATTTACAACACCATACCTTTTGAAAACCATCGGGCACGGTGCCGATATAGTTGTAAACTCTCTGACAAAATGGATGGGCGGCCATGGATCGGCTATCGGCGGCATTATCACCGATGCTGGTGTGTTTGACTGGAAAAAAGGCCGCCACCCACTTTTTAGCGAACCGGACCCAAATTATCACGGGCTCAGATGGGCCCTGGATCTTCCTGAGTCACTGGCTCCAATCGCTTTTGCTTTGCGGCTGAGAACGATTCCGCTTCGTAACCTTGGCGCCTGCCTTTCTCCTGATAACGCCTGGATCTTCCTTCAGGGGCTTGAAACCCTTCATTTGCGGATGGAAAGACACTGCTCCAATGCCCTCAGGGTTGCATCCTTCCTTAAGGGTCACAAAGCGGTCTCCTGGGTACGGTACCCGGGCCTTGAAGGGGATCCGGCTCATGAGACTGCAGCCAGATACCTCAAAAGGGGGTTTGGAGGTATGGTGGTTTTCGGGCTTAAAAAAGGATATGATGCAGCCGTAAAGCTGATCGATACCATTAATCTCTTTTCTCATCTTGCAAACGTGGGTGATGCCAAAAGCCTCATTCTTCATCCGGCCAGCACATCTCATTCACAGCTCAGCGAAGAACAGCAGCTCTCAGGCGGGCTCACTTCCGACCTTATAAGACTTTCTATCGGAATAGAGCATCCTGATGACCTGATTGAGGCACTGGATGAGGCTCTGGCAAAAGCAGACGGGTAAAAACTTGACAGAGAGTGGGCTGCAAAGGATCAGATAGAATCGTAATACCTGAGGATGCTTCTTTCGTATTCGGTGTCGATTTTCTGATTCGGGGTGAATCTTGGGGCATTCTGGAGCTGCTGCTGGGAGAGGGTACAGAACAGTCTGGAAGAGCCCCAGTCGAATGCCTTTACAAAATGCAAGGTGAGAAGGACGAACTCATCAGAATGACTGTTCTGGAGGTTGATGACCAGGTATTTAATACTCCAGTCGGAATCATCTATGAGCAGCTCAGCAATAGATGAATGGTCACCGTCAGTGGTCTGGATGCGGTAGCCTTTAATTTCCAGTGCACTGCGCAGAGTTGTGCTGTACTGAACATCCTCTTCCGGAAGCCCGAAATCCGCTTCTGTGAGGTTATCATCTACCGGCTCTTCAGGGAGAATCTCTTCTGTAGTGTCGCTGAGAATTTCATCGGAATCGGGAGAATCGATTTGTCCGGGAATAGGACTGCTTAGATCCTCTGTCGGCGGAAACGGTTCATCTATACCCTTGACCATAAGCGTATCGGTTTCGCTGTCCTGCCCCTGGTATTCGGGCCACTCATAATAGCGTCTCAGGGCGATTTCGTGTTGCCTTGAGATGGGCAGATCGATGCCAATTTCAGGGCTGTTTTTGATTTTTGAGGAAGAGAGTGCTATGTGGATCTCTCTTTGTTTGAGATCGGTTTTACCCACCGCAAAGGGGGAGATAAGAGTCCGGGTTGTACCGGTGTTATTTGTTTCCAGCACAAAATAACGTACCACCCACTCCTGATCATCAAAATAGAGATCACGGCATGGCCCTGCGTACCCGTCAAAAGCCAGATAAGTACAATCCATCAGTTGGTTGCTGTTCCAGATCATACTTAAGTTTAGTGCAAAATACAGGCCGAACCGGAATCCGGGGGATGTCTCTGCAGAAGAGACCTATTTTTCACGCTGCTTGACAGTGTAGTGAATTGTCTGTTCCACAATTTTCCCATCCCGGATCACGTATGTGTTTGCGCCGTCATCTACAAACGAATCGTCGGATTCTGCCTGCCATTCCAGGAAAGCCAGTTCCCCGTACAAAGAGCGGTTTGTAAAGAGAAAATCAGCTTCTGGAATCTGGTTTTCAAGGCACCTGTACATTTCTCTCAAACCGTTTCTTCCAAAGAATATTCCGTAGCTTGTCAAAAGTATGCAGTCGGATGAATAGTTTTGCTCAATGTCGGCCTCCATGTTCCAGTCTAAGTAAAACAGGAGATGACTTTCGAAGACTTCTTTTGTGTCACGCATTTATCCTCCGGGTCAGGTGGACAGAAGTTGTTGATTTTCGAATTAACTTCTTAGATCTCTCAAGAAGCGCTTCTTCAGTGTCGAAGTTTTCACCTGGAGTCCGGTGTGCGGAGTCCAGCCAAACTGAATTTTCTCCTTTGGGCTTTGCTCAATGCACTACTTCCGCTCCTCACCAGGCTATTATAGGGCCTCGACCTGGCACAGTCGGCTTACAATGGTGATCTAAACAGAACTAATTAACTATCGAATCCTGTACCATCAACAGGCATTTTTTTCCACGGTTTAGGCAGATCATTCCCCTGGGCAGGGGAAAAAAATTCCTTTCTGATCAAAACAGGCTGCTTGGTGGATCTTAAGTCATTGAAATAACTGGCTTTAAGAATAAGTCACGGGGAGGTATTCTGTTGGCATAGAGCTTGCATATATATCCCCACGAAAAGTGTTCTCTCAATCGGGGCTACTTCATGAAGCTAAAACTTAAAGACATAATAGCAATCGCAGTCGTAACGGTCATTTCATTCCCTGTGCTCTATATCCTGCTGATGTTTCTTACCGGTGTTGCACATATCGAATTTGAGCAGAAGAAAGAGACTCCTCAGGAGGACAGAAAAGTGGAATTTATGAAACAGACCGCACGTAAAGATTCCCTTGCAGAGCTCAACTCCCGCACTTTTCAGGCTCTTCAGAAAGAGCGGGCCCAGATAGAGAACGACCGCGCCCGGCTCATCGAGCAGCAGCAGCGTATTGACATGATGCAGAGGGAAATGGAGTCTCAGTACAAGCTTCTTCAGGGTGAGCGGACAAAGCTTGAGAACCTGGTCTCCCGCAGTGATTCTCTGGATGACAAGAAGGTAAGACAGCTTTCAAAAGTATACGCAGCCATGCGTCCTGCAGAAGCGGCACAGATCCTTGAGACTCTTCAGGATGATCTTGCTGTAAAGCTTTTAGACGCTATGAATGATGATCGGCAGAAAGCAAAGATTATCTCTGCGCTTTCAACCGAAAAAGCATCGAGAATAACCAGAATGATGGGTCTTTGACTCATGAATAACCCTATACATTATTATTCCACAGAAAGGAGGTGAGTCGGATGAGAACAGACGCGATGTTGTTTAACCTTTCCAGCGGCAATGAAATGCCTAAAAGCCGGATGGACCGTTTACAGGATACCGGAAGGAGGACTTCTGAGACGGGGTTCGGTTTTTCCAGGGAGCCAAAAGCTGCAAGTTTCAAGGATACTTACAGACAAGTTGCCCGCGAAAATGTCAATGCAAACAGAGGGACAGATTCAACTGTCGAATCCAGGGTGGTTCGCGAGACCAGGAATCAGGATGATCCAGCCGTGACCAGACAGGCCAATTGCATTGAGAATCAGACGACAGATCGTGTTGGTGAGATCTCCGACACAATACCTGCTGAAGCCAGAAATGAGGAGGACCTTAATCAGGCTACGGAAATAATCAAAGAATCTTTACAGACTATTTCCGAGGTTCTGCAATTGAAGGTTGCTCCGGAGCTGGAAGAACTGAATCTGGAGAATGTATCTGAAGAGACTGTCGGGCAGTTTGCGGAAATAATCGAGGCACTGAAAGGAATTGCCGGTGTGCTTGAGGCTTCCGCGGCAGGGAATGAGCCGATACTCACGGGTAATGGTGGAATTGATCCTCAGAAAGCAACAGAGATGGTGCAGGTACTGCGCACTGAGCTCTTCAGGATCGAGATCGGTCTCAATATGCTTGGCGTTTCTGAGCAGGTGCAGACTCAGGTCGCTTCACAGATGAATCTTCCGTTTAGCGGCGGGATTCCTCAGGCCAGCAGTCTTTCCGAGCTTATGATGCCTGAAGACCAGATAAAGAAGGTTTTCGGGAATTTAATTGAAGAGCCCGGAGATGGTCTTGCTGCGCTGGCAAAGAAGGTAATGGAGCTTGTGAACCAGAACTCTGAACGGTCATCTAATGCATCCATTCAGGTTGTTTCTGAAAACAGGCCGGTGTCGGTAACAAATATCGATACACTCACTTACAGAGCGATGTTGAAGCTTGAAGTAAAGGAAAAGGTCTCTCTTGAGAACAGCGAGGCTGCGGTATCAGGCGGTGAGAAGCTCAATCTCAATGCCGCGCTTGGCCCGGTTGTGGCTAGGGATGTCGCAAAAGTCAATTCTGAAGTTGAAATACTGCCGATTGCTGAATCTATAGGAAAGACACTTTCCGGGGCAAAAAACAGTGCTTTGTTTGAGACAAAAATGACCGGTAATTACAAGAGCATCGATGAATCGGTGATGAATCAGATCTCTCAGAAAATGCATTCGGCAGTTCGCGCGGGTGCCTCTGAGGTCAAAATTCAGCTCTGGCCGGAATCGCTGGGAGAAGTAAAACTGAGGATCCGCATGGACGGTGATGTGGTAATCGCCAAAATCCAGGTGGAGAGCCAGCAGGTGAAGCAGATTGTGGAAAGCAATCTTCAGTCACTGAAAGATTCTCTTAGCGAGCATAATCTCCAGGCCGGTTCATTTGATGTCAATGTCGGAAGCGGATGGGGAAGGCAGCCCGGTGAGGCTGGAGACAGTAGCTTTGCAAAACAGCACAATGTTTCCGGTTCTCTTTCGGGAGAAGATCTGCAGACATCATTAGAGACCGGTACCGTAGCGCAAACAGGCCAGGAGACCGGCCGCAGGTTTGGAAGCAATACGGTGGAGTTTTTCGGATAACGGGAATTTCCAGTTGACAGATTCCTGTCAGCTGGGTTCCTTATAATCAGGAAAGGGGGTGAATATGGGATTAAGCATGGATGTATCTAAGCTGACTGGTTCATCGCAGCCTTACACAGCCAGTGCCTCAGTTAAGGACGGTTCAATTGATGCATCGACAAGCAGTGTAACCGGTGACAGAACCGGCGGATTGTTTTCTGAGGCGGGAAAAGAGATGGGCAAGGATGATTTCCTGCTTCTGCTGGTTACTCAGCTCAGATACCAGGATCCGCTCAATCCTATGGAAAACACGGAGTTTGTGTCACAGCTGGCCCAGTTCCGGTCGCTTGAAAGCAACTCAAATATCGAAAAGGCGATTGGTAACCTTGACAGTTCGTTCAAGGAAACTGTCGATGCGCAGAAGTACAGCGCGCAGTCGATAACAAATACCGGGGCAGTCTCACTCATAGGGAAGAGTGTTCGTCTCCGCCAGACATCTGTTGACTACTCAGCTATAACCGGTGAAACGGAGCAGATCCGGGTTCATCTGGGCAACGCTGAGCAGGCGATGGTGGAACTGCTTGACAGTGAGGGTACGGTGGTGAGGACACTCAAGGCAGAAGGAAAGGATTCCATGAACTCCGTCAATGTCCAGTGGGATGGAACCACGGATAACGGCGAACATGCCGCAGCCGGAAAGTACACAATCAGAATAGCCGGAGAGGAAAATAATCCTGCTCTGTTTGCCTACGATGAGGATTTAGTTTCCGGCGTGAGGTTTACCAGTGAAGGAGCGATGGTAAAGGTTTCAGGGAAAGAGCTTTCAATTTCAAATATCATGGATGTTTCGATTGCAGGAAGCAGCGGATCGTCACTCGATTCTCTCTCTCCGTCAACGGCAGTATCGCTTCTTGGAAAAGAGGTGCGTATCCGTCAGAGTTCAGTTTCCTACCGGCAGCAGGACGGTGAAGTGGCAACATTTGCGGTCAACGCAGCGCCAAACAGCCGGGTAAAAGTTGACCTTCTTGACGCTTCGGGCAACGTTGTGTTTACAGGTAATGTATACACGAACAGCTACGGAGTCGCTGAGATGTCCTGGAGCGGGGAAACGCAGGCCGGGACCTATGCAGAGGCTGGAGAATACCGCATAAGAATCGACGGTGAAGAGAAAAATCCGATGACCTATGCTTTTTTCGAGGGAACGGTTGACGGCATATCAAATCTGGGGGGAAGCTCCAGGCTGAGAGTTGACGGATATTTAGTTGATCTCTCAGACATAGTTGATATAGCCGATGTCGGTGACAAGGAAGGGAGTGCAGCATGAACACGCAGGCGGCAGGAAAGCCCATCGATATGCAGCATCTGATCGCTGCGCACAGGAGTGGTGCGGTTTCAAGAGGTACTCCGGTCCAGACTCAAGGCACCGAAAAAGCGCGGGCAAATACAGCCGGCTTTTCAGAGGTGTTCAAGTCTAAAGTTGATGGAATCAGACTCTCGGCACATGCGGAAACCCGCATAAAAAGCCGTAACATAAATCTGACTCCTGAGATCATGGACAAACTTGAAAAAGCGGTGTCGGGAGCCGCAAAAAAGGGCGCACGGGATTCTCTTATTCTCATGAAGAATCTGGCGTTCATAGTTAATGTTCCGAACAGAACGGTAGTAACTGCCATGGATGGGGAGAGTATCAGGGAGAACGTTTTTACAAACATCGATAGCGCGGTTATTGCGGACTGAATGTGCAGGACCGAACCGGTGCGCTTTTAGCTCCGGACGGATGCAAAAGGGCTTGCTGATTGACTGAAGCGGCCCGGAATTCCGCAGTGCCTCGCTGACCCGGGAGGCAGTTTATGGTTAGATCTCTTTACGCTGGCATCAGTGGTTTGAAAAATCACCAGCTTGCAATGGATGTCACAGGTGCCAATATCGCCAATGTCAATACTGTCGGCTTCAAGGCCGGAAGGGTCACATTTGAGGAATCGATGGCCCAGCTTATAGCGGGTGCCACAAGACCCGACGGAAATGCCGGTGGTACAAACCCTCTGCAGGTCGGCCTGGGGATGTCGGTCGGCTCTACAGATGTGATTCTTACCCAGGGTAACCTCCAGACTACCGGTCAGATAACAGACCTGGCTCTGGAAGGAAACGCCTACTTTGCCTATTCAAATGGCGAAGGAAATTTCTACAGCCGCAATGGCGCCCTTCAGTTCGATGCTCTTGGAAGGCTTGTTCTTCCCACAAATGGATACAGACTTCAGGGAATGATGGCTGCTCCTGATGGAAGTTACCCTGCCGGAACAAGCATCGGAGATTTAAGAATTCCCTTCGGGGAGAAGTCTCCTGCCAACACAACCACAGAAGTCAGATACGGCTGTAACCTCGATTCTGACTCAGAGGGTCTGGGGACAATTACCCACTCAAACAGATTTCTGGTTCAGGCAACCCAGGATTCCACTCTCACAGCACTCTACGATTCAAACGGAAATGATCTGGGAATAGTGGTTGGCGACAATATCGTAGTGTCAATCGCAGGTGAGGAAGAAGGACTCTTCCAGGTTACTGAAGGTATGACCGTGACCGACCTGGCCGGTATGATTCAGACTTATCTGCGCGACAGAACAGGCGACAATTTCATTACTGTCAACCCTTCCGATGATGGCTTGACGGTTGATCTCAGCATATCAGCAGTGGCTTCGGTAAACGGTCTGCAGGTACGCAGTTCAAGAGCCGGGTCAAACTCCTATGTGGCAAACGCACTGGTTTTCCCGCCCTCAATTTTAAATGCCACTCCGGTAAGTATCACCGGATTACGGGCACCAGCTACTGCCGACAGTCTGATAAGCGAACTCTATGATGCGAACGGTCAGGCCCTGGGGCTTGAGGCCGATGATGTCATAAGGATAAACGGGGCAGTCGGCGGGACGAATATCCCACCGGTAAATGCTACCTATGAGGCCACAGATCCTCTCGACGAAACCTCGGTTTCTACTCTGGGCGACCTGGTGGTCAGGATTCAGGAGGCGTTCCGTTTTCCGCAAACCGATGGTACGATCTACGATAACCCCTCGGTGAGCATCAACAGCGCCAATACCGATGATGACCGGATTCCGGACGGATCCATTGTCCTTAGAGGACAGCCGGAACGTGCTTTCGGTATAACAGCGCTCTCGATCCAGGCTGCAAACAGCAATAATCAGTCTCCGGCCCCGACACGCTTCAATGCTAACCTGGGCTTTACAGAGATTCAGGCCGCCAGAGATACAGGCTCACACAGCACATCTATTGTAGTGTATGATGAGTCCGGCGACGCTCATACAATGACTACCACTTTCACTCACACCGGTACTCCGGGTGAATGGCTATGGGAAGTAAACATGGAAGGCGGAGAGCAGATCCTGGGCGGTAACCGCGGAAGGATTACTTTCGGGCAGGACGGATCTCCTTCATCATTTACTTACGATGATCAGTCTTCCAATTTCCGTTTTGAGCCGATGAACGGGTCAAACATTGTCTCAATCAACCTCAATGTGGGTACTCCCGGTTCATTTCGCGGAATAACCCAGTTCAGATCCGAGACCACAACGGCGGCCAGAGAACAGGACGGTTATACGATGGGTAAGCTGCAGGAGATTTCCATCGATGAAACCGGAGAGATCTCTGGTATTTACACAAACGGTATCTCCAAATCTATCGCCAGAATCTATGTCGCCGAATTCAACAACCCCGCGGGGCTGCTGAAAATGGGTGACAGTGTGTATGCTGTTTCCAATAACTCCGGTCAGGCAGTTATGCTTCGTCCGGGAATCGGTTCCACAACCAGGGTAAAACCTGGTGCTTTAGAGATGTCAAATGTTGATCTGGCGTCTGAATTTACGACCATGATTTCAACCCAGCGGGGATTCCAGGCAAACGCAAGGGTGATCACCACAAGTGACTCCATGCTCCAGGAACTCGTGCAGCTTGTGAGGTAATAAAAATGGGAAAAACGGTATCACAGAAAAACTGTATGCCGTTTTTCTTACATTTTATTGCAATTAGTTGTATGCTATGCTATGATAGTAGCTTACGGAGGTAACAATGATTGCTCTTCAGCGGATAAATGGTCAGGAATTCATCCTGAACGTCGACCTTATTGAGACTATAGAGTCTACCCCCGACACGGTTCTCACCTTAACAAATGGAAAAAAGCTGATGGTGCAGAACAGCCTTGAAGAAATCGTGCGCAAAACTATAAAATATAAACAGTTATGTAATCAGGGACCCCGGATTGTAAAGAAGGACGGATCGGAAGACAATCCGGATCAGTCATAGAGGTGAAAAAGGAGTTTCGGCTATATGGATATTGCAACCATTCTCGGGTTGGCGGGAGCGCTTTTACTTGTCATTTTAGGCATTAAATTAGAAAATGTGATGGCCTTTATAGACATGCCATCTGTCTACATTACAGTAGGCGGAGCGGTTGCCGCTACCATTGCCGCTTATCCGGCCAGCATGCTCCTTAATACAATGGGTGTTGTTAAAAATGCCTTCTTTGTAAAGAAAATCACACATATTGACATTATAAAGCAGCTTGTAGAATTTGCGGAACAGGCGCGCAGAGAGGGAATTCTGGCTCTGGAGGCCCGGGCTGCTGATATAAATGATGAATTTCTGAAAAAAGGTATCCAGCTTGCGGTTGACGGAACAGAGCCGGACCTGATTAAAGATATTCTCAGTACTGAGATTACCTTTACAGAGTCCCGTCACGAAGAGGGTACAAAGGTTTTTGATTTCCTTGCAGCAATGGGGCCGTCATTTGGAATGATAGGAACACTGATCGGTCTAGTTCTAATGCTTGGAAACATGAGTGATGTGGATTCAATCGGGCCCAACATGGCTGTGGCTCTAATAACCACATTTTATGGCTCGATGCTGGCAAACTGTATATGTCTTCCAATAGTGGAGAAGTTAAAAGCATATTCACGCAGGGAGATACTGATTAAAGAACTGATGCTTGAGGGAATAATGTCTTTACAATCGGGAGATAATCCCCGTATCGTAGAGCAGAAGCTTACCGCATTTCTTCAGCCGGGGCTAAGGGCTGCGGCAATGAAAGACAGAAATCAGAGGTAATAAGGAGAGCGGATGGCCAGGGAAAAAAAATCGGACCCGCCGCGCGGCACACCGGCATACATGCTGACCTGGGGAGATATGTGCACGCTGATGCTCTGCTTTTTTGTGATGCTTATCGCCATGTCAACTACAGATCCCGCAAAGTTTGATGTCGCGGCTTCTTCACTGCATAATGCCCTTGGCGGAGTTCTGGAATCGTATCCCTCGATACTTATCACCGAAGAGGTGATGGTTCCAAGGCTTGGAGGCAATGACCAGAACAAGCATCTTGCAATGGATGCCAGCATGAGAATAAAAAAAACGATCAAGGAAGAGAATCTGGAAGATGCCATAAAGGTGAAAGTGACAGAAAAAGGGATCGCGATAAAGGTAAGCGATCCTATAGGTTTTGATGTTGGTGAAGCAGAAATCAAACCGGAGCTGATACCGGCACTCAATTCTATTTCACAGATAATAAACCGGGTTCCAGGCACTCAGATCAGGGTTGAAGGACACACAGATGATATTCCGATCCATAATTATAAATACCCTTCAAACTGGGAACTCAGCGCCGCAAGAGCTCTTAACATAGTAAAATTCATGGCCAGATCCGGCGGAATCGAACCTTCAAGGCTCAGCGCAATCGGACATGGCGAATATCGTCCTCTGGTACCTAATACTTCAATTGAGAACCGAAGGATGAATCGCAGAATAGAGATCTATGTCGATTATGTTCAGAAGGAAGAATGAGCGCAGGAAACAGAGCGCCCGTACCCTAATTCTTTTGAAAATGCACAGAATGGAGTCAGAGTAATGGATGAGAGAAGAAGAAGTGAACTGGAAGCTGCTCCGGAGAAAAAGGCTGGCGAGGAAAAAGGAAACCGTATCCTTTTTTTCGGTATTCTTGCCGGGATGATTGTTCTAAATATTGTGATTGCATTTGTTATAATTTCTGTTACCCGTCCCAAGACCCCGGAAGAAAAGATCGCGATTGTACAGGCTGATTCGCTCAAGAAGGTTGTCGAGCAGACTACCACAATGGGGGCAACTACAGCCGATAACCCGATAGAGGCAATTGTAAATATCGCCGGTACAGATGGAGAACGTTTCCTTAAGGCCGCAGTAATTTTTGAGTATGATGACAAGGCCTTTCCGACACTCTCAGAGGAGCTTCTGAGGAGAACACCAAGATTCAAGGACCTTCTGATCGATCACCTTTCGAAGCTGAATCTGGTCGAGGTGACAGAACCGAACGCAAAAGAGAAAATAAGGAAAGATCTTGTTAGACTGGTAAACAAGTCACTGCCGCCCAGGATAGGGGAGGTCAGAGACGTTCTTTTTACAACATTTATTATTCAATAACAAGAGGTTACTGTGAGCGATATATTATCACAGGAAGAAGTTGATGCCCTGTTGTCAGCGGTTTCTACCGGCGGAGGTGATGTTGCGGAATCGGGCCCCGGTGGAGATGCTTCTGCAAATCTATTCAACAGCAGCGAATCAGCTGATCTGGAAAACTCGCTTGCTCTATATGACTTCCGCAGGCCCGACCGCGTTTCAAAGGACCAGATGCGTACCCTGCAGAACCTCCACGAGGGTTACGCTCGTCAATTCTCAACAACTCTCACCAACTTTCTGAGAACATTTGTGGAAATTGAGCTGGTGAGCGTGGATCAGCTTACATATTCTGAATTTATAATGTCGATATCTAACCCAAGCTGCATCTATCTGTTCAAGATGGAGCCGCTCAGCGGCAACGCAATACTTGAAATTAACCCCTCACTGGTGTTTTTTATAATTGACCGGCTTTTCGGTGGCCAGGGCAGACCCGCTGAACAGAACAGGGAAATGACTCTCATTGAGCAGAATGTCATGAACCGTATCGTTGAACGGAGTCTTGTGGATCTTAAAAACGTCTGGGAACATGTAGGGGTTTTCAGTCCCAAAATCGAGACTTACGAAACCAATCCTCAGTTTGTACAGATCGCTCCTCCCGGTGAAACAGTGATACTGATTTCTCTTGAAGTAAGGATGCAGAATGCCTCGGGACTCATGAGCCTCTGTTTCCCATACATACTGCTTGAAAGCGTTATTAACAACCTTTCCGGTGAGTCATGGATGTCCTCACAGAGTGAGGCGACAAACGAGACAAGAGAACTGCTTGAGAACGAAATCAGTGATATTACATTGAGTCTATCTACTGTGATTGGGAAGACATCATTGACAATACGTGACCTTCTGCAGCTTCAGCGAGGCGATATTCTCTGTCTGGATAAGCCCTACGATAGTGATCTGGCAGTGCAGATTGAAGGCAAAACCAAGATGTCGGCCCGTTCCGGGCTTATTGGAAGAAAAAAGGCCATAAGAATTACAAATATTCTAGAAAAGGAGATCGGGGGCTGCGATGAGTGACATACTTTCTCAAGAGCAGATCGATGCCTTATTGTCATCGGAAAATCTCGACAGCAGCTCCGTATCCGGGCTGGATTCAGCATCTGCACCTCAGTCTGATATTGGACCGGCGCTCAAAACATTTATCAATTCTTTCTGCGGCCATGCCGGTACCATTGTCTCAACAGTTCTGAACACAGATACTATGTTCATTGCAGAGGAAAGTCGTAAGGCTGATTTGTCCTCTTTAGAAGAGATCGTGGGTCAAAACGGGGTGCTTCTGACCATTATGGTCAAATCTGGTATTGTGGGACAGTTCCATCTTCTCATGAGAAAAGGTGATGTAGCGGTTATCTCCGATCTTATGCTTATGGGGGACGGGACAGCACAATACAATGATGATCATCGCGAAGCGATGAACGAGATGATAAATCAGGTGATAAATGCCTTCGAAAATGCATCAGTCAATGAGGTCGGGGTAAAGATAAGTGGTGGGAGTGTCAGTACTTCCGATCTTGATTTAAGTATTCTCCCCGAACCGCTGGCCACTTCCTTGATGGTGCCGGTTACTGTTTCGGTTGGGGAAAAAGTGAATTCTGCTGCGGTACTCTATTTTTCGAGTTCTTTCGCGGATGCTGTTGCCGCAGCAGTGACAGTCTCTTCTCAGGAGGAAACTGCTCAGGCCCCGGTTGGATTTAACTCATCGGAACTGGATGAGCTCTCAAGGGTAACCTCATTTGAGTCACAGCAGGGCGATTTCCGTGAAGTGACACTGACCGGCGCTCCAATTAAAGCCCCAAAAGAGAACATAGAAATGCTTCTTGATGTTGATCTTGACGTGAGCATAGAGCTTGGGAGATCCTCTCTGACGATAAAAAGGATACTGGAACTTGCACCCGGAGCCGTCGTGGAACTTGACCGCATGGCAGGAGAACCGGTTGATCTGCTTGTAAATAACAAAGTCGTTGCCAAAGGTGAAGTCGTTGTGATAGATGAGAGTTTCGGGATACGCATTGTTTCACTTGTTTCTCCTGAGGAGAGAATAAAAAGCCTTCGCTGATTCTGCATATTACAATTAAAACCTGTTCCGGTTGGCGGGTGCGGGGCCCTGAGTACCGGAATGTGGTTATTAGAGTGCTCATTGCGGCCCCGCTTGATGAGCCGGTTAGAAAATCTGAAAGGGGCCGAAAAATTCGTGTTGTCAAAAGCTGTTAAGAAAAAAATCCGCCTTGCCGTCATGTTCTTTCTTTCGTTAAGTCTGTTTACGATCTCAATGGCCCAGGAGGCTAAGACCGGAACCGGTGATTTTGACATCGGGAAGGTCAGGGAAGCTGCCAGCAGCATCGGAGATTCGGGGTTGGGACAGTATTCGCCTGTAAAGAAACAGAGCGAAAACTACACCGCGGTTGTATTTCGGATCGTTTTCTATCTTGCCATTACTATTCTGCTGATTCTGGGTCTGGCCTGGTTTATGCGCAAATTCGGGATTTCCGGATCATCAAAAATCGGCGGCGGGGGCGCCATGGATGTACTGGAAGTTCTGCCATTTGGACAAAACCGCAATGCTATACTGGTCAGGGTTATGGATTCGGTTTACCTTCTGGGACAGACTCCCAATTCAATAGTGCTTCTGGAGAAGATAGAGGGCCAGAAAGCGATTGACCTTATCGCATCCAGCAAGGGTGGAAGTTCAATAGTTCAATTCAAGGATGCATTCAATAATTTTATTGGAAAGATGAAAAAGCCGGTATGATCAAATTGCCATTCATAAAGAGATCATCCCCTGTATCTGTTTCGGTAATTTCGGGAAGAAACTTTAATTCTTTCATGAGCAGCTTGACAAAGTACTTGCATGCGGTGCGAACGGAGATGATTGCAGCGATGCTGATTCTGCTTGGTCCCGCGATTGTGGGCTTAAGCGCTCAGGTTCTTCCCAAACTTACGTTGTCGGTTGTTGATTCAAACAAGCCCGCAGATGTTGCCGTCGCTCTTCAGGTACTTTTCCTTGTTACCATTTTAGCCCTCGCTCCCTCAATACTGATCATGGTGACATCATTTGTAAGAATAATTATTGTGATGTCTTTTCTAAGAAGAGCGATAGGCACACAAACTATGCCTCCTGACCAGATCATGGTTGGACTGTCACTTTTTCTTACTCTGTTTGTCATGATGCCTGTTTTAACCGAGATTAATGACAATGCGATTCAGCCATACCTTAAACAGGAACTGCAGTTTAACGATGCTCTGAAGGTTGCCGGCAAACCGGTACGCAACTTCATGCTTCGTCAGGTAAGTGAAAATGATGTGGCACTGTTTGTAAGGATTTCTAAAATGGCTCCTCCAAGAAACGCTGATGATCTCCCTTATCAGGTAATTATCCCGGCTTTTATAACCAGTGAGCTTAAAACCGGTTTTATAATCGGTTTTATTCTCTACATCCCATTTCTGGTAATCGATATGATTGTAGCCTCGGTGCTTCTGTCAATGGGTATGATGATGCTGCCGCCGATAATGATCTCCATGCCCTTTAAAATCATCCTGTTTGTTCTTATTGATGGATGGCATCTTATTGTACGGCAGCTTGTAACTTCTTTCAATTGACGGCGGGGTAATTGTGGATGCAACGACAGTTATTGATATAGGACGTCAGGCAATCTGGATCACGCTTCTTATCTCCGGTCCGATGCTTGTATCGGGGCTTCTTATAGGCCTTATTATCGGAGTTTTCCAGGCTGTGACCCAGATCCATGAAATGACACTGACTTTTATTCCAAAAATTCTTGTCATGGTGCTGGTTTTTCTGGCTCTGATGCCATGGATGCTGCTGAAGATTCTGGAATACACCTATTCGCTGTTTGACCTGATAGGGAGTGTGATCAAGTAGTGGAAATGATCCCTTTTTCACTTGACCAGGTCGAGTATTTCCTTCTGATATTTGTAAGGATAAGCACCACTATTGCACTGTTGCCGATCTTCGGGTCGCAGGCGGTTCCGGTACAGCTTAAGGTGGCTCTTTCACTCATTCTGGCTCTCATTCTGTTCAATTCCGTGATGAGTATCGGGCCGGTGACTTCTCAGCCCTTGTCCACGGGAACCTTTATCATGCTGATTGTAAAGGAAGCCGCAGTCGGACTGGGGATAGGCTTTGTTTCTTCACTTCTCTTTACTGCGGTGCAGTTTGCGGGAAGACTGATTGATACTGAAATAGGGTTTGGATTTGTGGAATTGATGGACCCCTTTACAGACGAACCTGTGACGGTGCTGGGGCAGTTGCAGGTAATAATCTTTACGATCCTGTTTCTGTTGTTTAATGGTCACTACTTTCTCATTCTGGCAATACAGAAAAGTTTTGAACTTGTCCCCCTGATGAATGTTCATTTTCCCTCAGGACAGCTGGCGTTCCATGTTACTGCCCTTGTGGGTAATGTTTTTGTTCTTGCAATAAAATTTTCTGCTCCTATATATGTGACACTGGTTCTGACAGAACTTTCGCTGGGTGTTGTGGCCCGCACTGTCCCGCAGATCAATATTTTCTTTGTCGGTTTGCCTCTGAAAATCGCGGTGGGACTGGGTTCTGCGATTATTGTTCTGCCGCTCCTTGCATCATTTTTTCAGAGGATGGTTGAGGCTCTTATCCAGGATATCTGGAAATTACTTTATCTGATGTCGTGAGTGACTGGAGAAAATGGCTGAAGGAAGCGACGAAAAGACTGAAGCCCCATCGGAGAAGCGACGGCAGGAGGCACGGGAGAAGGGCAATGTAGTCAAAAGCACCGAAATCAATTCGGTTCTGGTGCTCTTGACGGCAATTGTACTTCTCAAAATGCTGGGCCCTTCGATAATGCAGCAGTTAAACTCCAGCACAGTTGAATTTCTTAGAATAATCTCTGATACCAGCATGGACCAGGCAAGGGCTATCCGCTTGATTTACGAGGGATTGGTCCTGCTTGCAAAAACGACACTGCCTGTTGCCGGTGCCATAATGATAATTGGTGTATTTGCCAACATCGTTCAGGTCGGGTTTCTCTTCACGCTCAAACCGCTTGTCCCTAAATGGGAAAAAATCAATCCCCTTACCGGTTTTGGACGCCTTTTCTCTATGCGATCGATGGTAGAAACGATAAAGAGCATCGCAAAACTTTCTGTTATAGGAATTGTGGCCTATATAACTCTCAAAAATGAATTTGACAAGATGCTTCTTTTAACCGATGCTTCCATTATTACAATCTGGAGTTTTACTGCCGCAGTCGCATACAAGGTTATACTGAGGATTGCTATCGTACTTATCATAATCGCGATACTTGACTATGCTTATCAGCGCTTTGATCACGAAAAACAGCTCAAAATGAGCCATCAGGAGCTTAAAGAAGAGAGAAAACAGATGGAAGGAGACCCGCAGGTCAAAGCCAGAATACGCTCTCTTCAGAGGGAAATGGCCCGGCGGCGCATGATGGAAAATGTGCCTAAAGCAACGGTCGTTGTCACAAACCCCACTCACATTGCGATTGCGATGCGCTATGAGCCACCGAAGGATAATACTCCGGTAGTGATCGCAAAAGGAAAACGGATAATCGCAGAGCGGATAAAGGCCATCGCCAAAGAAAATCATGTACCAATCATAGAAGATAAACCACTGGCAAGGGCGATGTACGATAAAGTGGAACTGGGGCTTCCTATTCCTGTGGAATTTTTCACCGCTGTGGCAGAGATTCTTGCCTATGTTTACCGGCTTAAAAACAAGACTGCCGCGTGATCAGAAAGAAAAACTGGAAATTATTGACAACAGATTCAGAATTGTCTTGCCCCGGGTGGTTTTTAGAGATACTATTACATTTAATGTATTATGATGTAATGACTTAAAGAGGGACGACGCAGGAAAGATTAGAGATGAATTCCTCTAAATTATCATCTTCGGTTACCGGAGCGTTTAACACTCCTTTTGTACGGAATCTGGCCCGTCAGAGAGATCTGATTATCGTTCTGGGCGTAATCGGTGTTCTGGTTGTCATGATCATACCGATTCCCACGCCGCTGATGGACATCATGCTTTCGCTTAATTTGTGCCTTGCGCTCATTATACTTCTGGTATCGATGTACACTAGGGAGGCTCTTGAGTTCTCTGTGTTTCCATCATTACTGCTTACTATCACTCTCTTCAGGCTATCCCTCAATGTGGCCACCACCAGGCTTATTCTCAGTCAGGCAGATGCCGGGAGGGTGGTGGAGGTGTTTGGCACCTTTGTGACCGGCGGGAATATGGTTGTAGGAGCTATAATTTTCCTGATAATCGTGATTATTCAGTTTGTAGTGATTACAAAGGGCGCCGGCAGAATAGCCGAAGTCGCGGCCCGTTTTACGTTAGATGCCATGCCGGGAAAACAGATGGCGATAGATGCAGATCTCAATGCCGGGTTGATTAATGAGGAACAGGCCAGGGCGCGCCGCTCGACAATCGCCCGTGAAGCGGATTTCTACGGGGCCATGGATGGAGCATCAAAATTTGTAAGAGGTGACGCGGTTGCCGGGATTATTATCACAATAATCAATGTCATTGGTGGATTTATAATCGGCATAGCACAGATGGGCATGGATTGGTCTACTGCGCTGACTACCTACACAACTCTTACAATCGGTGACGGGCTGGTGTCTCAGATTCCTGCGCTTATGATTTCAACCGGAGCGGGTATTCTTGTCAGCAGGGCAGCCTCCCAGAACGATCTTGGTCAGGAGATCACCACTCAGCTTTTCTCACGTCCCAAAGTACTTGGAGTTGCCGGCGGGCTGATGCTTTTCTTTGCTCTTATACCCGGTTTCCCAAAGGTACCGTTTATTTTCCTTGGCTTATCTATTCTGACTGCAACATATCTTGGTTCGCAGCGGGTCAAGGAGGAGGCAAAAGCCAAAGATGCTCCTGCTTCGGTGCCTAAACCCAAAGAGGAGCGGGTTGAGGATTTTCTGCATGTTGATCCAATGGAACTTGAGATAGGGTATGGGCTTATACCACTGGTTGATGTCAAGCAGGGAGGAGATCTGCTTGACCGGATCACAATGATCCGCCGCCAGCTTGCCACCGAAATGGGAATTGTCATTCCTCCTATCAGGATACGTGATAATATTCAGCTTAAGCCAAACGAGTACAGACTTAAGATCCGCACAATTATAGTGGGAAAAGGCGAACTGATGAGCGGGGCGTACCTGGCCATGGATCCGGGTACTGCTGCCAAGAAAATCAGGGGCATACCCACCGTTGAGCCGGCGTTCGGCCTCCCTGCTATCTGGATTACAGAAAGCCAGAAAGAAGATGCCGAACTTTCAGGCTACACCGTTGTGGAGCTTCCGGCGGTTCTGGCAACTCATCTTACAGAAGTAATAAAGAGGCATGCAAACGAGATTCTTACTCGTCAGGACGTCCGGAACCTGCTTGACAATATCAAGGAAAACAACGCTACCGTTGTTGAGGAGCTTATTCCCACTCTTCTGTCGGTCGGTGATGTGCATAAGGTGCTGCAGAATCTTCTGAGGGAAAGAGTTTCAATCAGGGATCTTCTGCTTATTCTTGAGACACTGGCAAATGTAGCACCCAGAAACAAAAATCCGGAGATTCTCACAGAGTACGTACGCAATTCTCTTGCGCCGCAGATCTGTGAGGTTTACAAAAACGAAAACAGCCTGATACCTGTTATAACACTCGATCCCAACCTGGAGGCCAAGCTTGAAGGGGCTCTTCAGGAGACAGATTCAGGTTTCCGCTTTACGCTTTCTCCAGGCGATGTCGGGAGAATTCTTGATGCCTGCGGGGAAATTGTTGAGAAAGTCAAAACATCCGGAGAAATCCCGGTGGTAATATGTTCGCCTACAATCCGGGGGGCTTTCAGAAGATTGACTGAAAGCAACTATGGCGATTTGATTGTGCTTTCATATAATGAAATCGTACCGGGAATAGAAATCAGGTCACTGGGGATGATTTCTTTGTAAGGGTGCCGGGAAGTATCCGGCTGTTGGAGTGATATGAGAATAAAAAAGTATATCGCCAGAAGCATGCGTGAAGCGCTTCTTCAGATTAAAGAGGAGCTGGGTGAGGATGCTATTATCCTTAAGTCAAGAAAACTGCCCAGAAAAGTCTTCTCTATCGGTGCTCAGGATGAAGTAGAGGTGACAGCTGCGGTTGATGAGGATTCCGCGAAGCCTGAAACTTTTAAACCTTTGCAGATGAGTAATACCGGGGTTTATTCCCGCCCACGTTCATCCAGTATTATTGATATGGACAAGCCCGGTGCACCTGAAGTCAAGCCATGGAGGCCGCAGGGGATGAGAATCTCTCAGGTTCCAATCCGTGAAACAAGGATTCAGCCGGCACTCTCACCTCTTTCTGATGATAAAGATCTTGCCCAGATTTCTGAAATCAAGGAAAACATAAATGAGCTCAGGACATTGATGAAGGATGTTCTTGAGAAAACCGCTGTTGCCGTGGTGAAGCAGGATGAGCCGTCAGAAGGCTGGACCGTGCTCCGCAACAGGCTGATCGATGCAGAAGTAAAGGCGGAAATCGCGGATGGCCTCATAAAAAAGCTCAAAGACAGCGGTCCGGTTCTTTCTGATGTTCAGATGGAAAAGAGATTCGCTGCGGCTCTCAATGAGTTCTTCCCGGTTGCGGGACCGCTCAGACTCAAAAAGAAGGGTCCGGTCATAGTTGCATTTGTCGGACCCACAGGATCAGGTAAAACCACGACACTGGCCAAACTGGCTGCTCACTGCTGCATTAATAAGGGAAAGAAAGTTTCGATTATTACAGCCGATACCTACCGTATTGCAGCGATTGAACAGATCCGCACCTTTGCCGATATTGTTAAAGTAGGTCTTCAGGTGGTGTTCTCAAGCGAAGAGATTCCTTCTGCTCTGAACGAATGCGCTGGTGATGACCTTGTTTTCGTAGACACTGCAGGAAGAAGCCAGCGTAATGCTGAACATATGGAGGATCTTAAAAAGCTCATTGATACACTTAATCCTGACGAGGTTCATCTTGTGCTCAGTGCAATGACCAAAGACAGTGATCTTCTTGATATAGTGAACCGTTACCGTCCGGTAAACATAAACCGGCTGCTTTTCACGAAGCTCGATGAAACTGTCAAAGTCGGCAGTATTTTCAACATCGTAAGTGAGGTAAAAGTTCCGGTTTCATACTTTACCTTTGGTCAGAGTGTCCCTGATGATATAGAACTGGCCCAGCCTGCCGGTTTTGTTACAAGACTATGGGAGGGCGTCAGGAAGTGAACGACCAGGCGCAAAGGTTAAGAGAACTGGCCCGGCAGAAGCAGGTTGAGAACACTGCTTCAGAAAGGGTGGTAAATGCTGTTCCGACGGAATTGATAAAATGCAGAAGTATAGCCGTGACAAGCGGTAAGGGAGGGGTAGGGAAGACCAACATTGCTTTGTTTCTGGCTGTAACCCTCTCTACAGCCCGCAAGAGAGTGCTTCTGATGGATGCAGATCTGGGTCTGGCAAATGTTCATATACTGCTTGGAATGGCTCCGGCAAACAACATATCCCATTTTATAGATGGTGACTGCCGGCTCGAAGAGGTTATCTGCAGAGGGCCCGGTGGATTCGACATACTACCGGGGGCTTCTGGACTTGAGAAGCTTGCAAATATTGATATCGGCAGACTGGAACTGCTGCAAAAAGAGTTTTCAAAACTTGAAAAGGACTACGATTACCTGCTTATAGATACAGGCGCTGGAATCGGGGCATCCGTTACCCAGTTTGCATCCAGGGCCGATACTGTGCTTCTTGTCATGACACCGGAACCCACATCGCTTGCCGATGCCTATGCAATGGTGAAGGTCCTTTACGAAAAGGGAACACGGAAGATTGCGGTGCTTGTTAATATGGCCACATCTGAAAAGGAAGGCACCGAAACATTTGACAGGCTAAACGCATTAGTGGTAAAATTTTTAAAGAAGCCACTTGAGATGGTGGGAACCTTGCCTGTGAGCCGGGACCTCTCCCGTTCGGTGCGTAGGCAGCAGGTACTGATTCTTGAAAAGGGGCAGGAGCAGATGGCTGCCAGAGTACAGGCTATCATACGTAAACTGAGTGGATTGACCTTTACCGGCAGACAGAGTTTCTTCAGCAGATTTCTGGGAAGATAGAACCAGTGACTGGCGGGAATGAATGGTTTTCTGGATTAAAAAAATAGCCGCGATACTCTGTTTCACCACCTTCTTTGCCGTACTCTTTATAAATATGGCCGGCAGCAGTGATCCCTTTGATCCGCTCAATATCGTTCAGAGCCTCATCATTGCGTCACTGAGCGGCGCACTGTTCTGGTTTGCCGGATTTATTGTAGGAGATATTTTTTTCAAGGGTGTTCTTACTGACATCGATGTTGATGACTCTAATCTGCTTGAAGGCGGACTCCTTCAGCAGGTGCATATGAAAAGAGAACAGCAGGTTCCCGGGGGCGAGGAAATGCCGTTTTCTGAAGAGAAATAGGGCAATACCAGTGAAATCAGCGCTCTGGCAATCGGGCCGGATAACAAACACGCAGTATTGGAGTGAAAAAAATGTCCAGTCTTGAGAATCTGTGGCGGGAATACAAAGAGACCGACTCTAAAATTGCCAAAGACAAGCTTCTTGCCGAATATGCTCATCTTGTGAAGTATATTGTCAACCGGATTGCAGTCAACCTGCCAGGGTCTGTTGATCGGGATGACCTGACAAGCACGGGAATAATGGGTTTAATTAAAGCTGTTGAGACCTTCGAGCTGGAAAGAGGTTTTAAGTTTGAAACATACGCTGGACATAAGATTCGCGGAGCAATCCTGGATGAGCTCAGGTCTTTGGACTGGGTGCCCCGTTCGGTGCGCCAGAAATCAAAAGACATTCAGCGAGTCTATGCAAAGCTTGAAAACGAACTGGGCAGAATTCCTTATGATGATGAAGTGTGTGAAGAGATGGGCATTTCCATGAAGGAGTACGAGGAAATTCTCTCCGAGGTTACTCCAACTACCATTATTTCTCTTGAGGAAGCAATGCCGGACAGGGGTTCGGATTCAAAGGAACTTAGAATAATAGATACTATAGAGGACCCCGGGAGTGATAACCCGCTGAAGGAACTTGGATTTACAGAAGTAAAGAATATCCTCAAGGATACCATTGCCAATCTGCCGGAAAAGGAAAAACTGGTAGTTGCTCTGTATCACTATGAAGAATTGACACTGAAAGAGATCGGGGTGGTACTTGATATCACTGAATCAAGGGTCAGTCAGATACATTCCAAGGCGATTCTTAAATTGCGGTCAAAACTGCTGCAGAAAATAAACGCCTGAAATGAAACATTAAAATACCGGTGCAGAGATGAGCGAGTTTAATGTCAATGTCTCCCATTTAAATTCTATACAGGTGGACCGGCATCAAAGCGATGTGCACCGTGGTCCTGTTGCTTATCAGGCTCAGAACGCTGAAATTAACAAAAACGAAGCCGAGAAGAGAATCAAGATGCCGGTGCAGCCGGATTCTGCCGAAGGGAAAACAATCGACCCCAACGATAAACGGCAGGAAAAGGACAACCAGAAAAAAAAGAACAGACAGCGAATTGAAAAAGTCAATCACCCCAGGCCTGTAAGGCGCACTGATCAGGGGTATATTGTTGATATCGAGGCTTGAACAGAGTACCAGTTTTTCGATTCCATTTTCCAGGATCAAAAAACCAGAGTTGTTTTAGAATTATCGCAGGCCCTTTAGATGGCCGGCTGTTTAAAAGGACTGTAACCGGGTAAAAGATGTTAAAAGCAAACACACCTGATCCGCTTAGAATAAAACGAATCACAGAAAGCATCATCGGTTTACCGACACTGCCCACTGTTGTTTCAAAGATGATTGAACTTGTAGATAATCCAAAAACCTCGGCCGGATCTCTTGCCCGTCTTATCTCAACTGACCAGGCTCTTACGGCAAGAGTCCTTAAACTGGCCAACTCGGCATACTACGGATTTCCGCGTGAAATATCTACGGTAAATATGGCCATAGTCGTGCTCGGATTCAATACTGTCAAGGAAATGGGGCTGTCTCTCTCTGTTTTTGATGTGTTTAAGAATGCTGAAAGCTCACCTCTTTTTGATATTACCAGATTCTGGGAGCACTCGATAGCTTGCGGTGTTGCAGCAAGAATGCTGGCACGTAATTACCGGTCAAGGCTGGCCGGAGAGGCCTTTGTCGCTGGATTGCTACATGATATCGGCAAAGTCATACTTAACCAGTATTTTCATGCTGAATTCGCACAGATCGTGAGCCGGACGGCTGGAGGCAAGACTCTCGATGAGGCAGAAATTGAGGTGATAGGAACCAGCCACTCCCAGATCGGAGCATGGCTGGCTGAGAAATGGAACCTTCCGAAAATTATTTCCGGGACAATCCTCAATCATCATGAACCATGGAACTCAAAACAGGACCCTGTTTTTGTGGCTATTGTAAGCATAGCTAATTATATATGTCATCTTTCGGGTATGGGACACTCAGGAAGGGCAACAGTATCAATTCCCGACTCCAGGCTGTGGGAGATTTTTCAAAATGAAAATATTCCAATTGATGAGCCTGATATCGGATCACTGCAAACGGAATTTCTCGTTGAATATGACAGATCGGAAACGTTCGTCTCTTTTATTCACGATAATGACGAAACGTAAATCACAAGTCACAAGTCGCAAGTCGCAAGTCACAAGTCGCAAGTCGCAAG
>JAAYYB010000245.1 GCA_012515615.1 Fibrobacter sp. | reverse complement strand
CATAACAGGCAATCCATTACCAGTTGAAATTAAACTCTCTTTGGTTTCAACAAAACCGTGTTGCCACTAACTTTGATACGATGTCTAATATTATATTATGATTTGGGTCTTTTCACAGTAATGTATAACTGCACAAAGGTTTAAAGATGGATATCGGCGGAAGGGACAAAAACAAGTTTCACATCATTGATATAGTCGGAAAAATCGACCGGCTGAAAGATTCTATAATTTTGAAATCATATGTAAATACGCTGCTTGAGAAAAAATATAACAATGTGGCGATGAATCTTGCTCAGGTCACCTATCTTGATAGTGGCGCTTTGAATGTCCTCATATATTGTCACAATACCCTCAAAAAGATCGGCGGCGGTCTTGTTCTGATTGAACCGAATGAATATGTCAGAGATGTGCTGGAAGTTGTCGGCTTAAATAAACTTGTAAAGATTTTTTCAACCGTGAAGGAGTTCGAGGATGAAATTCAGAGTGCTTAAATGGCTTGTTGCAGTTGGAATTTTCCTGGTTGGTTGTGACAGCACCGATTTTATCAAACCAGATCAGGCACAGATTGACTCCTATATTCAGCAGAACCCGGATCTTCCTGAACTGGATAAATCATGCATTTATGACGGGCGGTTTGAAATCGGCATAAAAAAGGAGACTCTGTTTTTCCTTCTGGGCGAACCTTACAAACAGGAAACAGTTCAGCAGCCATGGGCAACTCAGGAAAAATGGACCTATAAAAAAGGTAACCACAAAATCTTCATAATCGAAGATAAACATGTGGTGGGGATTCTGGAACAAGACTGATCCTTCTTATCGGCTTATCAAGTCACAAGGGTGTTTTTTACAATTGTAAAGACACCCTTTTATTATTTTTATTCTTCAATATCGAGTTATTATCCGGAAAACTAATATGCATACCCTTGATATAGCGGTTTTAATCATAGCATCCATTTTCATCGTAGTTGGAATAAAAAGAGGATTTATAGGCGAGGTCATCCGCCTTGCGGCAATGATTATAGGATTCATGGCAGCGTTTTTATACCACAAAGAGGTTACCCAGTTCCTCCCGCTGGCCCGAATTCCTCTTCATATCAAAAATGCTATTTCATTTCTTCTGATTTACATAGTGGTTGCTCTGGCCATAGTCGCAATCGGATGGATACTGAATAAAATCATTAAGCTTGCACTGCTTGGCTGGATAAATCGTATCCTGGGAGGGGTAATTGGGCTTGCCAAAGCGCTTCTGATTACCTGGGCAGTTTGCCTCTCCATTTCCTCATTTCCAGCAAAAAAGATTCAGGCAGACTTCGATAAATCACACGTCTATCGCTCATACAAAAAGCTTCCACAGGTGATGAGCCTGCAGGGAATCACGAAAACCAGTTCTTCTTTTAAGGGCCTGTTTGGAAAAAAGCCTCATAAAGAAATCGGAAAAATAAAAATCCCTGATAAACAGGGTGATGACATTTAAAACCGGAACCGGAGTATAACTCATGAGTCTTTTAGCAGCTCTTTCCGGACTTATTCTGGGATCATTTTTCAACGTCCTTATCTGGCGTCTCCCCCGTGGAGAATCGATTGTTGCTCCCCCGTCACACTGTACCTCATGCGGCAGGAAAATTAAACCGTGGGAAAATATTCCTGTTCTAAGCTATATATTGCTTGGCGGCAAGTGTGCCGGGTGCAAAGAGAAGATTTCGATAATTTATCCTCTTATAGAACTTTTTACAGCCGCGGCTTCTGTTGCGCTCTGGTTTCTTTTCATTAAAAACACCTTTACTGGTACTGTCTCTTTCTCTCTGAGTACTGCGGTGCTCGTTCAGGCCCTTTTTCTTCTGATGATGATTCCGATGTCTGTAATTGATATACGGCATTACATAATTCCCGATCTCTTGTCTGTCACGATGATTATTGCGGGCCTGGCGGTCTCGTTTCTGCCGGGCAGCACCACTCCCATTCAATCAATCATCGGCATCCTGGGAGGAGGAGGGATTCTATATCTTATCGGCTGGCTCGGCACCGTTATCTTCAAGAAAGGCGAAGCGATGGGCGGTGGAGATATAAAGCTGATGGCCGCAGCAGGCGCCCTCTTCGGAATTGAAATCTCCCTCATGGGCATCATCTTCGGTGCGCTTCTGGGATCTGTTGCAGGAATAGGAATGATGTGCTTCAAAAAACTGAGTGCCGATCACCGGATTCCCTTCGGTCCCTATCTGGGCGCAGGTATCTGGATTGCCGTTCTGGCAGGCAGAACCATAGTTGACGCTTATCTAAGCTTTGTGGAACGTATAGCGGCCCCGTTTTAAATTTTACGGCCGCTTCGGCAAAATTCAATTTAAGAAGCACACTCAGTGCCTGACTGTCCTTACCTGAAAACAGGATTCAACCTGAAAGTTCTGATGAAAGTATCACCAGAGATCTTCAGAATACATATCCCTTTTACTCCGGAAACCTTAAGCGTCACCGTGTGGGGACCTGCCCCGAATCTCTTTTGAAATGAAATTGCCGGTATTCTCCTCCCATCAAGAGAATGTGCCGACACCTTTACAATCTGACTTGAGGGAAGTTCGAGTGAGATATTATTGTTGCTCAGGCTGCACTCGGTTTTTCCAGACACTGCGGAGATAAGGGCAGGCTTCTCGACTTTGACAGGTTCGTTCCTGACCTCCACAGGAACGCTTATCCATGAATACTGGTATTTATCACTCCTGAGACCGGCTGCAATGATCCAGAAATCATTATCACCGGTAACAAGATCCTCCGGAATTATATACAGGGGAAATTCTTCTACAACAGAGTCGCCGGCTGGAACAATGATTTCTGAAAGTGTTCTCAGACATTCCGTTAAATCAGAAAGCTGGAAAAACGGGGTTTCCGCAGATTGTTCGCCTATAGTCATGTTGTATTCACAATTCAGGGAAAAATCATCAAAAGTGACATCCCGGGATGTGGTGTTCTTAATCGTATACCTGACATCTATACCCTCCCCCACATCGTAAGCCATTTTCCGGGTAGCGATAGTAAACACCACGCCATCGGTGGTGTCACTATTTAAATTCGCATAACTTTTCTGCAATGTAAAATCGAGATTATTTTTAAGAGTATTATTATACAGCTCGACATATTCGACTTCCTCTGTATAGCCATCTTTAAATGCCCGTACACGCCAGCTTTCGCCATTTACACGGAGAGCAATGCCCTCGATTCTGTAACTGCCATCAGAACCGCTTACAGTTCTGTAAACGCTCTGAAAATCAGATACTGCTGCAGTGTAATCCAGATCATTGAAACGCTGCGCAACAGTAACAGTACACCCATCAAGGACGCTGAGATCATCTCCAGACAGTTCACTTATACTCCCCGATACTATACCAGAAGCAGTATTTGAGAGCATCTTGATATTCACAAGAGCATCGGATGTCAGTGCTACGGCCATTGTGGCCTGATTAAAATCAGAATGAGTACAGCAGATATAATAAATTCCCGGACTCAGATTATCGAATGCAAATTGACCTTCTGAATTTGTAACTGCAGAATCAATCGTCACCAATGGTACAAGGTCATCGCCTGGCGGAATTATATCGGGTTGATCGTCGCGAACAGACTCACTCTGCTTGAGCATGACTTTTACATCCGAAATCGGAAACCCAAGTCGCTTTAAAGGAAAGGGATCATCTTCAACAGTCCCTTTTATCGACATAGTTAAAGGACCTGTGATCGTATCAGAATTGACAGTAAAGCTTCCAACTCTCTGGTCTCTGTCTACTGTGGCATCAAACACATGGTATGCTCCTTCATCAAGGACACCAAGATCGAACTGCGGGCCATGCATAACCGGATCATAATTATCAGAGCAGACTACAAGCAGTTGTCTGGCTGTATACTCAAGGTAGACACTATACACAGGAGGCCAGATCAAGAGCGGACTCCGCTCAATAGTTACGCTCATATCTGAATAGTCCGGAGCATAACATGAGTTCTGCGCTTCGCCAAGAATAAGGCACAATGAAACAGAATCGATTGAAGAGCGTGGAGAATCAGGACTTATGTTAATCAACGGATATTCAACCGGAACCGCATTCCTTAACTCTTCCAATGATGTACCAGCGTCATTCTGTGCAGAAAAAACCATCACGTTTGTAGAGAAAAGAAATAACCAGATTTTTTGGATTTTACGGTTAAGCATTTATTGCTCCTCTGCAAAATGATAAGCAAACCCTCATCTTATAACACCATTCCGGATCCAACCTACCCTGATACATTATATAACAACGGTTTCAATACCATGTACAGGTTTTCATTCAGAATCGCGCCTGAAATCGGTACCGGCATCAAAAGCACATTAATTCTGAAATCACCAACGGCTTCAGCGGCAGCCGGGAATAAAAATATCCGAAGTTTGTTTACAATACCCATTCATAATACTTATTATTATAATAAGGCATTGAATATGACCTGTCCACCCTTAAGAGAGGAGTTTTCACAATGCGTTTAATTACTTCTATGGTGCTATTGACCTTGGTGGGGCTCCCGTTGAGCGCCCAGAATACTCTTCAGAAAAATGCACAGGCTGCGGTCAAAACAACTGAGCAGAAAGCAGAGAAAGCGGCTGATAAGGCAGCACAGAAAGCAGAAAAGGCAGCTGATAAAGCTGAGCTGAAAGTTGAAAAGGCAGCTGATAAAGCTCAGCAGAAAGTTGAAAAGGCAGTTGATAAAGCTCAGCAGAAAGTTGAAAAGACGGCTGATAAAACAGAACAGAAAGCAGCTGAAAAAGTAGCAGATGTAAAAGCAGACGCAAAAAAGGAAACAGCTAAGGTTACTGAAGAAGCTGCACAGGCGGTAAAAAATACAGAAATTAAAAAGGATGCTCCTGCAAAAAAAGAAGAAGCTCCCAAAGCCGTTCAGCCTGCAGTAAAAGAACCTGCCAAAACCCAGGTTTCTGCACAACCGGCGAAGGCTGCAGAGGTAGAGAAATCTGCTCCAGCGGCAAAACAAAATGCTGCCCCCGCCGCAGCAGCAGACCAGGCCCCCGGCCAGAAAAAATCTGAGCTTACAGTCTCAAGGGCAGCAATTGCACTCAACATCAACAATCTTGAACCGGAGAATGCCGGAGATACATTCCCCCCCGAGGTGAAACGACTCTACTGTTTCACTCACATCAAAGGATCTTCCGGAACATCCGAGATTCAACACAGATGGTACTGGAATGATGATTTGATCGGGACTATCAATCTTCCTGTGAAATCACCCAACTACCGCACCTACAGCGCCAAAACTATTCCTGCAGGAATGGTTGGTGAGTGGATGGTAGCAATAGTTGATTCGAAAAATGAAGAGATCTTAAAGATGCTGAAGATTTACATTAAATAGACTTGTCAGATCTGATATTATTATTACATCGCCGCCATGAGAATCAATACCATGGCGGCGTTTTTTATTTTCAAAGGCAGGCACCTCAGAGGTGAAACAGTGATCAGGCCCGAATCAAATGTCACCTTGTATGTTTAAATTTAATTCGTGTTAAAAAATCACATTAGATCCGGTAGTGAGGGTAATCACCTGGGATGAAACTGTAACTTAATACGTTAAATCGAAAAATCATCTCTGGGGTGAGACTGTGACTTAACACGTAAATCGAAAAATCATCTCTGGGGTGAAACTGTGACTTAACACGTAAATCGAAAAATCATCTCTGGGGTGAAACTGTGACTTAACACGTAAATCGAAAATCATCTCTGGGGTGAGACTGTGACTTAACACGTAAATCGAAAAATCATCTCTGGGGTGAAACTGTGACTTAACACGTAAATCGAAAAATCATCTCTGGGGTGAAACTGTGACT
>JAAYYB010000244.1 GCA_012515615.1 Fibrobacter sp. | reverse complement strand
TGGAAGGGTAAACATAATCCTGAATCAATTCTTGACCTGAGCGGATCTGATTCCGTGCAGGTGCTTACAGTTATAATCGATGATCCCGACGAAAGTATCGAGCAGTTCGGCACAAATGTTAAAATTAACAGCCAGAACATCGATGCTGCTATCGATTCCGGTAAAATTTCAATAGAAATAGATCCGCTGAGAAAGGCCGAAGGTTATGATACACTTGTGGTATCTGTCAGCGATAAGGCAGGTCACAGCGATGCTGTAGAGCTCATTATTTATTATGGCACCGCCCCCCGAACTCCAGTTCTGATTTTACCAGAAAACAGGGAGGTTATCACTGATAGAGAGGTTGAATTCAGGTGGAGCTGTTCTGATTCTGACGGTAATCCTCTGAGGTATGATCTTTTCCTTGCATACGGCGACAGTTCATTTTCCCTTGAAGCTTCAGGTCTGAGTGATACTTCATATTCAACAGCAGCGCTGCTCAAAGCTGGTACCTACTACTGGAAGGTCAAAGCATCAGATAATAAGTCTTCATCTGTGAGCGACATAACATTCTTTACAGTAGAGCCGCCTCAGAGAGTACGATTTAAGACTTCGCTTGTGGAGTTTCCTTCTTTTCTGGAAACCGGTGATGAACTGAAGGTCGCTTTGCGAATAAAAGAGGGTACAGGAACCGCGCCTTTTGATTTCAAGGCATTTGCAAATGGTAAATCTGTTCCGGTCACAGGTGATACCCTTCTTTTTACTCCTGCTGAGGGGGATACAGGGTTTTGTAATCTGGTTGTAAGTGTAAAAGATTCCACGGGAAACAGTGATACAATAAAAGCTCTGATACACATTGTTCCATCAAACAGACCCTTTACGGTTTCCAAAGACTTTGTGTTGAATTCAAACCTGGAACTCGATCTCAGCGGAACGATGAAGCCGGAGACACTGACGTTTGTAATTACTGATCCCGATCCTGTAGATGTGGAACGGCATACTGTAAAAACTTCTCTGCTCAATACGGAGCGGGTTGAGACGGCTGGTCCGGATGGAGTCTTCAGAGTAATTGTTGATCCAACTCTTCCAGGCATAGTGCGCGACACACTCTCGATTGTTATTACGGACCGCGGCGGGGTCACTGTTTCGCTCTCTTATGTGATCTATTACGGGCGGCCCCCTCATGTTCCCTCTCTGCCTTTTCCTGTGGTGGATACTGCAATATATGCAACGGATATACCGCTTAGCTGGAAAGGCGGAGATCCTGACGGAAATCCTGTTTCCTACGCGGTTTACTACAGTCTTTCAGAGGAAGAACTTTCTTATGCAGGCACAACAGAGGATACCACATTTACCCTTACAGAACTCCTGAGGGACACCCTTTACCAATGGCGCATTGTTGCATTTGATGGGCGCGATTCTGCATATGGCCCCTTGTGGACTTTCGGGACCTATAACCAGATCGCCAAAATTTACTTGAACACCACATCCTCAGGAGCAGACATTTCCACTGATGTCACCGGGTTTCCCCTGAAGGTGACTTTAGATTCAACTGTTGACTTCTCGGTTGTAACTCCCGGGAATATTCTGTTTAAAAAATCAAACCGAACCTCTATACCCTTTGAAATTGAGCTGTGGTCCGCGGAACAGAAAACTGCTGTTATCTGGGTGTTACTTGATACTGTATACGCAAATAGTAACACTCAATACATTGCTGTCGAATGTCGTTCCGGTGTTGCGGGGGAAAACAGTGCAGCGGTGTTTGGAACTTTTGAAGGGGTGTGGCACATGGGACCCCAGGAGGGAATTATTCCTGATGCCAGCGGGAATGGAAATCATGGGTCTCTAAATGGAATGACTGAATCTAATGCTACTGCCGGAATTGCAGGTTCTGCGATGTCTTTTGACTGGGGGAGGTATATAGTTATCGGAGATATGGAAAATCTGAAGATATCCAGCGATCTTACCATTGAGGCCTGGGTAAAGACAAATGTCGCTGCCAGATATTTCGATAATTATCAGCCAATTGTGACAAAAGGAAATTATTCATACCATCTGGAACTGGAATATTCAACAAAAAAGCCGTCTTTTGTAACCTATGATTATGAGTATAATGATGCTATAGGAAACGATGCACTTCAGAACGGGGTCTGGTATCACATTGCAGGTGTATTTACCCGAAATAGTGTTCGCTTGTATGTAAATGGGGCTCTTCAGACCGATACGGCCGCTGGCGATTACATCAACGTTACAACTTCCCCTTTTGCCATCGGGTACGATGCTGATACTCCTATGAGGTGGTTCAGTGGGGCAGTAGATGAGGTAAGGATCAGTTCCTCGATGAGAACAGAGAGCTGGATCAAACTGACTTACGAAAACATCAGGAAAGGATCGAATTTCGCAAGGATCATGCGTTGAGAAAGGGCAGAATTGCTCTTAAACTTAAAAATCACAGCTGGATTAGGCAAAAAATCGTAATCTGTTGAACGCTAAGGCTTTCAGGCATCTTGATCTTATCACCTTGTCGATAAGACCTGCGATGCCTTCAAGCCTTATCATCTCAACATCTTACTGTTTTTTGTTCTCCCCAACTGCGACTTTTAGGTTAAAATCCCAAAAACTGACTCTTTAAGAATATCTGGCAAGCTTCCTTTCTTCCATTCCCACCCAAATATCATTTTAACAGTACATCCGCATCTTTTGGGCCAGTTGGCCCGCTTTCTCGAAATTTCCGTTAATAAAATCAGGGACTAATATATGGCCACCAAGGGTATTTTCTGTCTTGAGGGTTTGTGGGATAACGATTTAAAACGGAAGTCGACTGTTCAGCCTATCCTGAATATGCTTGAGGTTAATGATGGAGTCAAATATATACACCAGGATGTTGCCACCATAGAGGAGCTTGAGTTTTATCTGAAACAGTGGAAACAGGCCAGATACCGCAATTTTCCAATCCTGTATCTGGCTTTTCATGGTGAAAATGAGGCTTTGCTGATAGGCAGAGATGAATACAGCCTGGATCGTCTGGGGGAGATCCTGGATGAAGCCTGTTACAACTCCATTATCATGCTGGCATCATGCAGTACACTGAAAACTGACAGGCGTAACCTGAAACGCTTTCTGAGAAAAACCAAGGCACTGGCTCTCTGCGGCTACAAAAGCAGGGTTGACTGGATGCTGGCGGCAGCATTTGAATTGCTGCTGCTTTCGGAACTGCAGAAGATAGAATTTTCAGGAAGGGGAATAGGTGTAATAGAACGTCAGGTTAAATCTTTTGGCACGAATTTCAACGATCTGGAGTTTTCTATTATAACCAGAAGAGAACTGAAATCGAATCCCACTGGCCGGGAATCGTCCGCAGGGAGATAAAGAGATCTAATACCAGGTAATTGATAAGTCACGATTGCTGGAATCTGTAAAACCGGAGACGGGGCTTCAGACAGAAACCGTGAGGCTGGGTGAAGTGAGGTCTAATTTAACTGCGGTTTTCAGGTTCAATAGAGATCCCCTCCCGGAAGCATGAGTTAGGAATAGTCGATTCAAAATTCTATATTTTACAATATGGCCCTATTACTGAAGTTTATTGCATTTCCTCTATATCCGGTTGGTCTTCTTACCATTTTGGGTTTTGTGGGATTAGTATTATTGTTTCTTAACAGGAGATCTGGGATTTATTTCATATTAGCGGCCGGGCTGGTTTTGGTCACCTTTTCCTCTGTATTTGTATCACGTGCATTGTCCTGGGGCCTGGAAAAAGACTACCTTGAAAAGATGGACCTGCCCGACGGGTGCTCCGCGATAGTGGTTCTTGGGGGCGGGGGAACGGGGTTTTATCCCCATAAAATGTTTGCTGAAGTGAACGAAGCCGGTGATCGCATAATTCATGGGGCAAGATTGTACAGGCTGGGGGTTTCTCCCAAAGTAATTACCACCGGAAGAGTGGTGGGGGGGGTAAAAAAAGGGGAAAAGCCAGAAGCTGAACACAATGCGATGCTGCTTCAGGAATTGGGTGTTGATACCAGTTCTATTATAGTGGAACCATTGGCACAGAACACTCACGAGCATGCTCCTTATATAGCGGCGATCATGGATTCGCTTCGCCTGGAAAAGAGAATAGCTCTGGTTACGAGTGCTTCACACATGCGAAGGGCCACGGCAGTTTTCAAAAAAAATGGTTTTGATGTATGTCCGGCTCCTGCCGATTTCAATTTTAACAGAATGCATAGTACAAGGATAACTGATATTTTACCATCTGTACACTCGCTGTATCGTTCAACAATCAATCTTCATGAATATTATGGTTTACTTGGATATAAGATTCTGGGATGGATTTAGGCAGTTTGTTTGATAAAGAGTCGTAAGGGGAACGATTTTGATACCGATCGGGACCCGAAAAAGCCGGGATACATGTTCCAGAAAAAACCTCCGGTTATCAACTATCAACTATTAAGGTTCAATTTCGCCCTGCAAAGATCTCTTCAGCCACTCTTCTATGATATGGCCCGGAAGAGCCCCTGTGAATTCATTTATTACTTTTCCATTCCGGAATAATTTTACTGATGGAATAGTGCTGACTGTAAATTTTATGGAGAGCGCTGGGTTTTTATCGGCATTGATCTTTACAAGCACCCACTCTCCTCTGTGCCTGCTGTGGATTACTTCAAGCTGTGGACTGAGTACCTTGCAGGCACCGCACCAGGGGGCCCAGAAATCGACCAGTACGGGTGAAGAATAACTTCTCTGAATTACTACTTTTTCAAATTCCTCTTCGGTCATAAATCTTTTTTTTGCAATCAAAGTGCCACTCAGGCCTGGTGATCAATGGCAAGAGAATTGCAGAAAACAATAGTTCTTTTGCGAAATTATTCACTTCTCAAGTTATTAGCGACTGCGAAAAAATCCAAACAGGAGGGATTATGAGAGCCTTGGTTTTGTTCTATTCAACATACGGCCATACCTATAAGCTGGCAAAGGCAATAGTTGAGGGTGCTTCAGGAGTTCCCGGTTCCGAAGTTGAATTAAGAAGAGTGCCGGAAACACTGCCCCGGCCGGTACTGGATGCTCTCGGCGCCACAGAGCCCCAGAGCCAGTTTTCTCATATTCCGGAATGCACAATTGATGAGTTACCGTCTTATGATGCTATTTTTTTTGGAACCCCCACCAGATTTGGGAATATGATAGGGCAGATGCGGATGTTTCTGGATTCAACGGGGCCATTGTGGTCAAAAGGAGCCTTAGTGGGGAAAATTGGAAGTGTATTCACCAGTTCCTCAACTCAGCATGGAGGGCAGGAGTCTACAATTCTTTCTGTACACATTACCCTGCTTCATCACGGAATGCTAATCGCAGGGCTTCCCTATTCTTTTTCAGGTCAGAGCCGTATGGATGAAATCACCGGATGCAGCCCTTATGGTGCATCGACGATTGTAGGAGGCCCGGGTAACAGAAAACCATCGGAGAATGAGCTTGATGGGGCTCGTTTTCAGGGCAAATTTATAGCCCGGATGGCATCCAGACTCTCCGGGCAACGCTGATTTGATTTGCTCCGGCGGCATGAAATTAGCAGTTGCAATATTGTACTGCACCGGGTTTGCCGTTTTTGAAGGCAAGTCGGTAACTTAATAAATTAAAAGGAGTTATAGATGAAGGCAAAAGAGGTGATGACAATTCATCCGGAGATGATCTCCGCAAATGAACCGGTGATCAACGCCGCAAAAAAAATGAAGGATTTCAATGTGGGTTCTCTTCCGGTTTCTCAGGAAAACAAACTCGCGGGGGTGATAACCGACCGTGACATAGTGCTTCGTGCCGTTTCTGAAAAACGAGATCTTAACAGCACCAGAGTCGGTGATATAATGAGCCGTGGTGCAATTACCTGCAACGAAGACTGGGATATTCAGGAATGCGCAAAGGTGATGGAAGAGAAGCAGGTTCGCCGGGTAGTAGTTACAAATAAAACAGGAGACCCCAGTGGAATAATTTCGGTTGGAGATCTGGCAACTAAGGCAGGAGAGGAGATCGGTGGAGAGATTATTTCCCGTGTATCTCAACCCAGTAATCCCAAACGGGGTTAATTGACTGCGGCCGGTCTGCTCAGGGTTGCAAACCGGCCATGGTCCGTAGAGGCGTCCGGCTGGACACCTCTACGGACCTGATATAGTATGGAGTGTGAGGGCAGGGGCATAGGCAAAAATTAATATCGATGTTAAAAAGATTTTTTTGGAAGAGGGCGTTCCCTCTTTCGCTCCAGCCCGGTTAGGAAACCGGTCTTCCGCTATCTCCCCGTGTTGTCCACCACTTGTGCAGGCAAGTAACAGCATCACATTTTCAAACGCCTTTGCGGCCGCACTGACGAACTGTCTGTAGATTAAAACTGGTTGTAGCCTGGAAGAATTCAAGCATGGGTCCGCATATCTCTCAAATCAAGGGATAAATACATTTACAGACCGTCAAAGCCTTGAACACAAACCTGTTATACCAGCCAACCCCAACTGCCTGATTCCTAAAAGGCTACAATAATTTTAATCTACCACCAGTTCGCTACCGCGGCCGCAAAGGCGTTTGAAAATGTGATGACCGTACCTGCCTTTACAAATGGTGGACAACACGGGGTGATAGCGCAAGACTGGCGTCTTCGACAGGCTGGAGCGAAAGAGGGGGCACCCTCTTCCAGAAAATCTTTATTATAGCTTATTACTTATATTGGGGGCACCCTCTTCCAGAAAATCTTTATTATAGCTTATTAAATATATTGGGGGCACCCTCTTCCAAAAGTCTCTATTCATCATCTTTATGGGGGTTATTGCAGAAAAAATAAAAAAGAGTGCTTAGAGTAAATGCCGCTTTCGCGTAAAGCTTCTGACTTGCTACCTTCTACGATTAAACCTTCGGCTAAATCTCCTTCTGCTGCTTTGCAATCAGGGCAAGAGTGAGAAATATCACAGCGGTTGCGATAACCAGGAGCTGATTCGCCAGCCCCGCCATCCATACGCGCAGACCCTTGAAAATGATTTGCGTTAAGGCACCATAGCCGGCTGTCACAAGCAGAATAAAAATGAAATAGCGAAAGAACCAGTTGAACTTGTTAGTCGCAGTTTTTACAAAGCTGTTTATATGGGGCCCGAATAGTACCATGCAGATTGCTGTGATACTCAGACAGATTTCCTGCAGGTTTGTACGAATTAGATGCGCGGTGCTGTTTATTATATCGTTAATCATTGAGTTCGCCTTTAAAACCGGTGATTGTGATTAGAAAATAATAGTTAAAGGGACTGTCAGACAAATAAAGAGTGTGCAGCACAAAAGGTGCATACGTCAGGTACTATAAGAGCATCGCAGATCTTAACCGACAAGGTGATAAGATCAAGAATCCTGAAAGCCTTAGTGCTCAACAAATTACGATATCTTGCCTCATCCAACTGCGATTTCAGGTTTAATGCAGGCTCTGAAACTTTTTCATTGACATCCCTTATTATATGTCTTAAAATTAGAGTCTATTGTAAGACCGGTCAGGAAAATCTTGTCTGGTTTCCTGTTAATTAAGAACCAAGGAGGCAGATGTGGCAGGAAAATTTGAGATTTACAAGGATAAAGCCGGAGAATTCAGGTTCCGATTAAACTCGTCAAACGGCCAGACGATCTTGTCAAGTGAAGGATACAAAGAAAAATCGGCATGCAACAACGGAATTGAATCCGTGAGAAAGAATGCTCCGGAAGATGGCCGTTATGAAAAGAAAGAGTCATCATCCGGTAAGTACATGTTCAATTTGAAAGCAGCCAATCATCAGGTTATAGGCTCAAGTCAGCAGTACGAGTCTGTGGCATCCCGTGATAATGGTATTGAGTCTGTAAAGAAAAATGCTCCTTCCGCAGAAGTAGTGGATCTTACGAAATAACTGTTCTGAATAATGAATAAAGTAGAAAAGTTGTCTCTTACAGTTATAGCAGTCCGCCGGACTGCTATAACTGTAAATGTCCAGAGCGTGTGATACCTCGATACTGTCTGAAATCCTGCTTTCATTCCATATAACCATGTAAATTTGTTACTGAATCGGAGCTTGATTCTTTACGGCTGTCAAAAACCCATTCTTAATAATTATCAAATTTTTACTGTTTTTATATCCTCCTCAAAGAGCGAAGTGTGTTTATTAAAATTAATCACCAAAATTTCGCTAAAACGATCTGAACTCACCAGTCTTTCCTCTGAACAATTTTCAATCCGATACTTGATATTCAGACGGAGAAGTTGCAGGAGGTCTACTGAATGTATTTTAAAAGGAGTGTCCGAGTTTCGTGAATCCGGAGATAAATACAAGTGTAAACAAAACAAGAGTAAAAGAACATGGAAAAGGTAATATGAGATACTTTGAAAAGAATTATGACTGGAATGATCAAGATCTGGTTAGCCAGTATGATGAGCTGCCGTTGTGGTCCTCTTATTTCGTACATTTACTTTTAGAGAATATTCCCCTGAAGAGTTACAGAAATGATCTGGATGTCGGATGCGGGACCGGTGTTCCTCTGATTGAAATCTGCCGATGCTTTACCTGGAATGCGGCAAGACCGAAAAGTTACAAAACGTGTAGAACAAATCTGTTACAAGATAGTAAACTGTTTAAGAGGTGGTCAGGATATGATTTCAGAAAGGCAGAAACAGGAACTGGATGCGGTGCTGCAGGAGGCAAGGAATGAGACTGACAGTAAAAAGAGAATGCTTATCCTTACCGGTGTGTTTTCTCTTTTATGTGGAACAGGCTCAATTGTATCCGGTATAGTAGAGATACAGACTGCAGGTGCTGTTGGTCCTTCTTTTGTGTTTGTGGCTGCATGTCTGCTGATGGGCTTGGCGGGTTGTATTGCCGGACCGCTGATAATCTACCGGTATTTCAAAATAAAGAGGGAAGAAAAAGAATCAGAGGATATCAAACCGGAAGAGTGTGTCGCAATAGACTGAATAATAAATTAGATTGTTAATGACAATGTTTAAAGTTTATAAAAACCACCGGAAATGTCAGAAGGACCGATAAATCCGATTTTTTAAGGAGATGGTTATGATTCGTTTGTGGGGCAAAAGAAACCGATGTCAATTACATTCTTGTTTTTCTATCGGGCTTGCAAAGATGGCATCCCTATTCTTGTTCATGGCAATCTCTTTTCCCTATGCTCAAACATGGTCGGTTTCTTCACCGAATTCGGATCTGGTCATCGAGGTAAAGCAGGATATAGTCACCACGATCGCGTCGAATCAAAGAAATTGCTATTTCAGGGTTCTTCTGAGCGGCGATATGGTCATTGACTGGTCTCCACTGGGTTTAATGACAAACGATCAGAATTTCGTGACAAACTTAACATTTGAAAGTGAATTAGAAACTACTATAAATGAAACATACACACTGCCGTCAGGCAAACGAAGCACGTACTTGAATAACTGTAAAGAGCTGTGTCTGACCTTCAAGAACGCAAACAATCGTCAGGTCCGCTTCTATCTTCGCGCCTACAACGAGGCTGCGGCATTCAGCTATGAGCTGCCTGGAACAGGCTCAACCCAGATAAACGGCGAAGTTTCGGGATTCACCCTGCCTTCCGGCTCCACCGGTTGGGGACACACTCCGGGCAACGACGAAAAGACCTACGACCAGTTCAATGCCGGTGCAGCCGCTGTCACCTGTGCAATTCCCATACTTTTTAAAACGACAGACGCATGGGTGCTTCTCACCGAAGCCTCTGTATACGGAGATTACTCAGGGAGTGTGTATACCTCAAAAAATGCAACTAAGGACGTGTATCAGACAGTTCCTATAAGCGGTCAGCAGGGGGCCATATCCGGTACATTGCCCTGGAAACTTCCCTGGCGTGTTGCGATTATCGGAAGTACACTTGGTCCGATCGTAGAATCATCGGTGGTAGAAAACCTCAATCCACCATGTGAATTGACTGATATAAGCTGGATAAAGTCCGGACGAAGCTCGTGGTCGTGGCTTTCGCAGAACACCGGCGATCTCAACCAGCAAAAGAGGTATATCGATTTTGCCAGTCAGATGGGATGGGAATATAATCTGGTTGATGATGGTTTTAATAAGGCTAACGTAGCCGAGGTCTGCCGATACGGTGAGCAGAAAAACGTGGGTAATGAGTTGTGGTACAATTACACAGATGTCAAGACTCAGGCTCAGCAGCAGAGCGCATTCAGCCAGTGCCGGAACTGGGGATTTAAAAGCCTGAAAATCGACTTTATTTTTGATAACTGGAACGAGAACACCAACTGTAATAATAACATGATGAAATGGTACGATATGACCGCCAGAAACCTTGCGGAAAACAAACTCATGGTCACGTTTCACGGGTGTACTGTTCCGCGCGGTCAACGCAGACGATGGCCCCATATAATGACCTATGAAGGTGTTCTGGGCTACGAATGGATCGGGCGGGGATATCCGGGGACCAAGCACAACTGCATGTTGCCGTATACACGTAATGTAATTGGTCCAATGGACCATACGCCGGTACTTTTCACCCTGGGTCAACTCACAAACGGAAGCGGTTCTGTGCGGACGTCAACCGATGCGCATGAGCTTGCGCTTACAGTTATTTATGAATCTGGTATTCAGCATTTCGCTGACAAGCCGGATGCTTATAATGCCAGTATCGGAAAACCGTTTCTTCAGGATGTTCCCAGTGCCTGGGATGACATACATTTTATCGATGGAGTTCCCGGGGAGAGTGTCATAATGGCCCGCCGTAAAGACAATGACTGGTATGTGGCCGGAATCAGCGCGCTCGGGGCAAAAACAATGAATGTCCCGCTCTCGTTTTTAAAGGCAGGATCCTACACTGTTGATCTGTATAAAGATTCAACGGGTGGGACCAAATACACCATGGCAAAACAAACCATCACTATTAATCCGTCAACCCCGCTTTCGGTATGGGTCAACGCTAACGGTGGCTTCTGCTGCAAAATACCGGATTCATACGATGCGGCCGTATCGACCCTGCATGGATCAGGCAATCCGGCTTCTGTCCGCAAAAATAACGGGATAAATCGTCCAGGACTGTACCATTATATCCGGGGTGATAAAAGAGATGAACGTTCGTTAAAAAGTTCCAGTCGCATACTTGACTTGAGCGGAAAAGAAATATCGGCGAAAAATTCCAGACACTTACCACAACGGGCATTAATTACTGTCCCATCCAAATAAAGGCCGGGGCGGCTTGTAAGAAGAACTGGAGGCATAGTCAATCTCCCTCACCCTGAGCTCCTTGCCGAAGGGTGAATCACCGAACGTTTGTTGCATGAAGGCAGAGAAGGGAAAAATAAAACGCAGAGGGCGCAAAGGCAGGAACGCAGAGAGAGAACAGGAAGTACGCAGGGAATAAAACGCCTTGCGTTTTTTGGAAAAGAGCCGCTGTGGCTGATTTGTAGCTATCAATCTGAATTCCCCTAAAACGCGAAGCGTTCCCAACTTTGCGTTCTTTGCGTTTTAAACTCTTTATTTGTCCAAGTCTCCGTTTTCTCCCTCTTCACTACAGCTTTCATATTATGGGTTGAGGACAGTATCGGAATTGATAAAAACAGAGTCCTGCTTACCCTGAGCTCCTTGTCGAGGGGTGAATCACCGAACGTTTGTTGCATGAAGGCAGAGAAGGGAAAAATTAAACGCAGAGGGCGCAGAGGCCGCAAAGGCAGGAACGCAGAGAGAGAGAACAGGAAGTACGCAGAGAATAAAACGCCTTGCGTTTTTTGGAAAAGAGCCGCTGTGGCTGATTTGTAGCTATCAATCTGAATTCCCCTAAAACGCGAAGCGTTCCCAACTTTGCGTTCTTTGCGTTTTAAACTCTTTATCTGTCTATGTCTCTGTTTTCTCCCTCTCCACTACAGTTTTCATATTATGGGTTGAGGACAGTATCGGAATTGATAAAACAGAGTCCTGCTTACCCTGTGCTTCTTGCCGAAGGGTGAATCACCGAACGTTTGTTGCATGAAGGCAGAGAAGGGAAAAATAAAACGCAGAGGGCGCAAAGGACGCAAAGGCAGGAACGCAGAGAGAGAACAGGAAGTACGCAGGGAATAAAACGCCTTGCGTTTTTTGGAAAAGAGCCGCCGACGTTAATTTGAAGTTGTCAATATCTACTTATATTTTTTTAAAACGCGAAGCGGTTTACCCTGCACCACCTCCACTGCTGTTGAGATTTATATCACATTCCGTAGTTCATTGATGTATTAAAAGTTAATCTCAAATAACAAGTTGATGCTGATTTCTGGAAACAGTTTGCTGATGAAAACATTATAACCGGACACAAATAGAGTGCTGCAATTTAATACTATCTTCTGAACCGATTTTCTGTGGACTTCCGGTGAACACCGCATCTGGTGTATTTAATAGCTGGAAACGTTCTGTTTTCATGTGTGATGAACAGTGTAAATAATCTTCCTGATAAGTAGAACTCATTAATTTTCAAGGATTTGCATCCGGTAATTTCTGCAATTATATTAAACTCACGTTAAAGTCTGGATACCTGTCACAGCAGGTATGTTATTAGAATAAGCGGGTAGAGCTTCACCTGGTATTGCAGATTTTCCCGTAAAGCAAAACAAGGCAGCTATGGATACAGGGATTAATTTTCATCAGAATTTTTTGTTGAATCGAAGGATACTAACGTGAATAAAATCACAGGAATAAATCTGGTTTTTCTTTTAATCTGGGGGATTACCTCTGCAGAAGAGAAACCGTCTGCAAAGAAAATTCTGCATGTTAAGAGAATCGCTGCTATTATTGCTGATATTCCAAGACAAGAGATTATAAAATATCTGCCGGATGCTGTGTTTCAGCCTGATCCTTCCAGTAAGGAAATGCCTTGTGATGTGGAACAGGATATTGGTTGTTGCAGAGACACAAGTAATAGAAAAACCGCAGATTGGATTGACATCGGGAGAATAGAAAAAGAATATGCGTGCGAGGATAGCGGAAACTGTATTTATCAACTTTCAGGTTACAGTAACAGGCTGGATCCAGAGAAGTTATACTACTATTATGTAAAAAAGAACGATAAGAGATCCGACTCGCTGATCTTAATCAGTTGCTCCTGGGATTGCCCGGATTATCAAAAGTACTATTCTTTTTTAGATAAAAAATACCCGTATTTAGATTACCGGGAAAAGAGATTCAATTATCTTGGTAATAATTCTGGTGAAGCAGCAAAAGCTTTTCCTATGAAACCATTCTATTGGGATGAAAACAGGAAAAAGTATACAAAATTTATCCCCTCTGTTGCTTTTCAGGATAGTTCCAGCCTATTGATCTACTCTGTATCAGGTTTTGATGTCAGGTGTGAGGTGACGTATGCTTCCAAACCGGCTGAAAAAGAAAAAAAGATCATCTTGGAAAATCTGCTGAAAGGAATTCCGGATATCTCATGTATATATAGATTATCATTGCAGAAGCTTGCGACGGTTGACAGTGTGTCGCGTTTCATTGGGCAGATTGTTATAGCTAACACCGCGAAAAACAGTTGGTACATTGCAGACATTAAAGGCAGTCAATGCAAGATCTCTGTTCTTGAGGCAAGAGACGAATTCACCTCAGAGTTTTATTGTGCATATTCTTTTGGTAAAAACAACCTGCCTGATGTCTACGCCATCGTTTCAAATGGAGATACTGTGCGAATGGATAAGGAGATCTTCTATAAAACAAATAACCACTGGGTCTGTAGTGGAACTCAGGAAGAGTACAGGGGCGATTGTCTTGATGAGGATGAGTAAATCGATTTAAAGCAGAACATATGTGTTTCTTGATCTATCCGGCCAATAATTTGTTTTTTACCGGACTTGCTTCGCTTCCTTTTCGCGATTATAATCCGGTTGATAAAAAGCAACGGGCTTTTGATAAGTTTTGACAGACTATACATTGCTTTACTTGTATCAAGCTGTCTGGAAGAGAAGAACAGTAGTGGCGAAGAGCCCTCTCAGTGTTAAAAGAGTTTTAACAATTGTGGAAATTGTTTTAAATCAAAGACATGCATTAAGATATTTTTTCGCTATATTAGCTGGAAAAAGCTGTTGACAGCATAACCTGATATCTGCGATTCTGTGCCATATCGAGCATCACTGGATATCGCTTCAGAAAATTCTTTGATTACGCAGTCGAGCTGGTTTTCGTGGCAGAGTCCCAAATTGGCGGCATTTTGTGCCAATTAAGAGGTTCCTTAAAAGTCTGGCAAATGAGACATTTGATTGAGAAAATCCGGTGCTATGCACCGGTGCGCTTTTGAGTTAAAGTCCGCTTTTCATTTAAATTAAGCTCACTCCATAGCAATTGTCAATTGAAATATCTTCTCCTTTCGTTACATCCATATCAAGATTAGCCTCTCTGACGCAACGGTTC
>JAAYYB010000371.1 GCA_012515615.1 Fibrobacter sp. | reverse complement strand
TCTTGTTCAAAGAAGACTTTCTCATTAGTGCAATCAAAAACACAATCCAAAACTACGAGGATATAGTGCGGTTTTCTTTCTCGACTAATTCAGGTAATCTTAAGCCTGCAGAGGGATTCTTGAAAAAATAAGAAGATTTCATGCATATTGGCGCTTCTGTGCAGACCTTCTATTGGGACACACGAGGCCACAACCTAATAGACGTGCCATCATCGCTTTTATTGGAACATACACTAGCAGCAAAAGGCATAGGCACAGAAATCATACAGTTCGAACCCTACTGGTACTTCTTTGACGAAAACGGACAAACAAGGTACAGTTTAAAACTGCTTTTTTCAGTAATAACTTAAGTTGTCTTTTATCTTCTCTTTTTAACTCATAAAATAAATTTGAAAAGTTATACAAGAAATCTCATCTATGATTTAAAAGGGGTAGATTAGATTTTGATTAATAGATTTATTAATCTTTTTAACTAACTTTTTTCGGAGTTTAAAATGGTTAAGCCATATATTTCAACTAAAATTTTTTCAATAGCACTTGTTTTAACTATAATCCTTTCAGGTTTAGCAGCTTCAGTTTTAGCAACTGAACTCAACCCAAATATCCAATATGTTCAAGGTGAAAAAGGTGAACCTGGACCTTCAGGACCACCTGGACCACAGGGACCGCCAGGCGAGAAAGGTAACACAGGCTCACAGGGACCAATAGGTCCACAAGGACCCAAAGGCGACATCGGACCACAAGGTTCTCAGGGCGAGAAGGGTGAGCAAGGTGAAGTTGGCCCTCAAGGACCACAAGGAGACATAGGAGCTACTGGACCTCAAGGGCCACAGGGACTTAAAGGCGACACCGGACCAGTTGGTCCTCAAGGTGAAAAAGGAGCTAAAGGAGATATAGGTCCTCAGGGGCTACCAGGGCTACAGGGACCCAAAGGTGACACTGGCGACACGGGACCACAAGGACCTAAAGGTGACAAAGGAGACATTGGCGCAACAGGTCCACAAGGACCACAAGGCGAGACTGGACCTCAAGGGCCTCCTGGAGAACCCGGAACCACTCGAACAGTTATTGACGTCTCATTTGATGTAACCACTCCAGGCGATGTAATTGAAGGTGACCTACACTGGAAGAAAATAGCTGTTCCAGAACTTACATTAGCTGATATGCCTCTAATAATGGTGTATGTTAGAGTTGACAATAATTTTGTTGGAGAGGATCAACCGCCTTATCTTTGGATTGAAATAGATTCTGCTGGGGGAGCATTTGTAGGGGGTAATGCCCGTTTTGAAGAGGGCTATGTATACCTCTCCTATAAGACGTATAATTCAGGTCAAGCCTCTTGGGAGTATTATCATAATGGCATCATTAAAATTGTGATAATAAAATAAGTGGCAACCAAACAGCAACCTAAAGCTCCTACTAAAAACACTCACATAAAAAGCCCTGGGCACCAATTTTTTGAGAATATTGGTAGTTATGAATTGATTAAGTTCAAGTGGGTCCTAAATTTTGATACCACATAGGCGATAACTAT
>JAAYYB010000387.1 GCA_012515615.1 Fibrobacter sp. | reverse complement strand
TCGGGATGCAGCCGGGAGAGAAAGATCCCCCCCATCTCGACACCGAGGCTGGGCTCGTCGATATCACCGCCGATTCCGTAGTTGACCATGACATACCCTTCCGCAGAGCAGAGGGTGGGAACGAGCACCAGAAGGACGGTCAGTGCGGTCAAAAGTCTCTTCATATCTTGACCCCCGGGAAATAGTTTCTATCATGTATTTTAAGCATACTACTTGCAGACTGGAGAAATCAAGAATTGACAGACTTTTTATTGTGTATGAATATGAAAATAATTTTAATTTAAAAGGATTGCAGTATGTCGCGTAATGAGATGACTGCTTCTTATCTCAAGGCCCTGGGTCATCCGGTGAGGCTCATGATCGCCCGGGAGCTCATCCAGGGCCAGAAGTGCGTCGGGGAGGTGGAAAGCACCCTGAACATCCGTCAGGCCAATGCCTCTCAGCATCTCTCCATACTGAAAATAAACGGGATCGTCGACTGCATAAGGAAGGGGAACCTCAAATGCTACTTCCTCAAGAAGCCGAAAAAGATCGAACAGCTGCTTGATATCCTCGAGCGTTACCAATAGATAGAAAGGACGCATACATGTACGACATCATCATCGTAGGCTCAGGGCCCGGGGGACTGACCGCCGGGATTTATGCATCACGATCCAGGATGAAGACACTCATGCTCACCAGCCAGGTCAATCCAAGCCTGATCACGACCACGGACATCGTAGAGAATTACCCCGGCTTTCCGGGAGGAATCTCCGGATACGAGCTCATCGAGCGCTTCACCAAGCAGGCCGGGATGTTCGGACTGGAGACTGTGGAGGACGACGTGGTTTCCCTTGAGCGTGCATCCCGCGACTCCAAGGATATCTGGCGGGTGAAAACCGGGAAGGGCTCATACGATGCGCTGGCCGTGATCCTTGCCACCGGAACCGGGTACGCACGCCTGAACGTCCCCGGCGAGAGCGAATACACAGGAAAAGGCGTATCATATTGTGCGACCTGTGACGGGCCGTTCTACCGTGACGTCCCCGTGGCGGTTGTGGGCGGCGGAAACACGGCTGTCCAGGAGGCGCTCTTCCTCACCCGTTTTGCCTCCCGGGTCACCATCATTCACCGCCGCGACCGGCTTCGGGCATCCCGGATTCTCCAGGAAAGGGCGGCTGCGCACGAGAAGATCGACTTTGCCTGGAACTCGGTTGTGGAAGAAATCCTGGGCGAAACCCTGGTAAAGGCCGTAAGGATCTCCGATGTGGAAGACCCTTCGAAAAAAAGGACATTGGAGGTCGAAGGGGTGTTCGTCTTTACCGGGTATATCCCGAACACCGCGTTCGTCAGGGATGTGGTGGAATGCGATGAAAGCGGGTATGTTATTGTTGACGGTGAGATGAAGACTTCGGCGCCGGGAATATTCGCCTGCGGCGATTGCACGAGGAAGCTGCTCAGGCAGGTGATCACGGCCTGCGGAGACGGGGCCACGGCTGCATTTGCCGCAGAGCAGTATGTCCAGGATCTCAAGGGGAGCGCCTACAGTGCCTGGGCAGTATCCTGAGATCGCAAGAAAGAAAGGAGATAACTATGGCTGAGGGGACTTTCGTGGAAAATCCGGACTACCCCATCGAGCTCAATGACGACACGCTGGACGAGGCTGTAAACAACTATCCGTTTCTCGTCGTGGACTGCTGGGCCGAGTGGTGCGGACCGTGCAGAATGCTGGGCCCGATCATCGAGAGCCTGGCAAAGAAGCATCAGGGGGACATCGTCTTCGCCAAGATCGATGTGGACAAGAACAAC
>JAAYYB010000406.1 GCA_012515615.1 Fibrobacter sp. | reverse complement strand
CATGGCGATTATCTTTACGATCTCGCCATAAAAGTAAATTTCAAATCGTTGAAAAAATATATCTTTGTAACAAATTAATTATTAACTTTTTAACCAGACTGTCCAATTTTTAAACGGGACAGTAGTGTAAACTTATCATAAATGATATCTTGAACCTTAAGGGCAATCTCATATAATTAGAATGTCCTGCGCGACAAAATTCAAATAGTCATTCAGTGTTTGAGAATAAAAACTCTTTGCCAGGCTGGGTTGATGCGGAAATGGATAAAATGGCCGATCTATCTCATTGTCAGTACATTTTTTAAATGCCCGGTGGCTTATTTGATTTCCATAAGCCCAGTAATTCCTGACTTTATATTTATATATATTTGAAAGTAACTGAAGAACTGGTTCTCCAAGAGTAATTACCGGCAACCTCTGGTATACATCGAGTTCTCTTCTTAAAAGTTTAAGATTCAATGTTAAGTGATCAAAAAGGACGTCCATGGTTTTTGCCGGGGGAGATGTATAGAAATATTTAAAGATATTTGTTGCATAAACATTTTCGAGTGTTAATCCCAACTTTTCACAGATTGTCGTAACATATTTTGTCAGGCTCCCTGACATGTTTAAATTCAATGTTGTGCTTATTTTGGACCTTTGTGATTGATTCTTAATTGTGGGATCCTGACCTACTATAATTAACCTGATGTCTTCGGAACCCTTAAATGGAGGAACAGGAGAAAGACTCATGTCAATCTGATTAATTTCAGAATCAAGATTCAATTTGAGGTAACTCCTGATCAGAGTTGCTTCTTTTAGAACCGACTCAATAGTTGTAAGTTTTTGCTCGTACATTTCCTCATTTCTGAAGAAGGCAAGAATTTTACTCTGTCCACGGAAATATTCCTGAATAATAAGCGCCCTGTATTCACCCAGAAATGAGTCTTCGTCCAAGATTGCAATTATTCTTTTCTCAGGATGGTCGAGATAAACGCTTTTTAAAGTTGTTGAGACCATATATGAAGGCCCAATAAACAATGGGATTCGATCTTCTTCGATCCTCACAAATACATTAAAACTAACCACATCAATTAATTCATGCTTAAGAGTTGTGGCAGGGTTAGTATAATGTCCCTTATCTAGTTTCTTGAACCTTATTTTATTCCATTTAGGATCTGCTTTTAAACGATCGATCCATTTGTAGCTTTGATCCGTTTCCATGTTATTTAATATTCATCAGTTTTTTAAATGCATCTACGCCTTCCTTGATTAAATGTATATTTGAATGATGTCCCACTTATGGCTCAAAAGGAAAGGATCAGTATCAGTTCTCAACATGGTTTTCATTCCAAAGTCCTTTGTTATTTCTTCGTGCTTTTCTTTCTAATTTAACGAATCTATCAGCATATTTAACATTTGGAGGAATGGTCATAACCATTGCATATCCTTGCTTTACCAATTCAGCATTCACGAATGTCCCATCAGTTAAGAAAGCATATGCAAGCGTTCTGTTATACTGATCGGTTTTATCAACATCATACTCGAGTCTGACCTTTTTGTTTTTAATTAACCTGGTTAAGTATTCTTTTGACTGCTGACCATAGTATCCGATTGCTTTTCTTCCAGTGTTTCTTGTTTCAGGAGCGTCAATGCCTATAAGCCTTATTTTAATTCCTTTCTCACTACCGTTATCGGCCCAGAAGGTATCACCATCTACCACACTTTTAACTTCCAAGTATTCCGGCAAAATACTTTTTTCTCTACTGGAAATGCATGATAAATCGAGAAAGGATATTATAATAATCAGAATAATTAAAAGTCGTTGTTTCATTTCTCTCTAGTTATCTATTCCGTATATTATTGGTTCGCATGATATTTGACCGGTGCGTAATTAATAAAAAAGGAACAACTTTTTTCAAGATCATATTTATTACAAGTTATCTTTTCATTCAATCATAATGCCAACAGGTTACAATATTGGATATCTGATTATTAATATTTTATCATATATCATATGACGTACATGTATATCTATTTGTGATATATAATCAATTTAGGCTAGCCAATAAATGAATCTGGCATAGGGGTTTTTAAACCACTTTAACGCTTACTGTTTATAATGCTTATGATCATGCTTTTACATATTACAAAGATTTTTACAAAATTCCTTCAAATCAGATAAAAACCATTTAGTGTGATTAATTGGCCTTCTATTTGTCGACAGAACAGGTAGATATTTAAAAAAATAAAATATGGGTGCATATATAATTGTAACTCTTATAGCCACAATTACAATTGTTGTTTTATTTAGTGTCCAGGCAAAGAAAAAACCTAAGACTGTGATGGATGAGCTTAACGCAATGCCTGAGTTCAGGAAGATGGGTGAACTATATAAAGCGATGCGCGAAATGAATGAAGGAGTGACTGATCAGGATACTATTCCCAATGAATATGGTGAGTTTGGTTATGATGTAACAAATCCAATTCCTGTTAACACGATCTTTGGAAACAGAGCTTACCTCGGGAGTCTGCAAACCATGGATGGAGTAAATGTCACTTATGAAAGAATAGGATATTTTTGTTCGCCAATTTCAGAATATCCGATTGACGGGTATGAAATCTTTGCAGAAGGTCAAAAAATAGCTGTCCTGTATCTTGATCCTTATAACAAAAAGAATTCCCGGAAGGCACCCAAGAACTTTAAATTACTTTCCTGATCATGACTAAAACCGGAGAAAAAATCTTACGCAAAGTTGTTGAATTTGCAGTTGTCTTTTTTGTGAACATGGTACTCTTTTCCGTCAGCATGATCCTTTCTGATATTGCCTTCAGGAACTGCCTGTTATATTCATTTATCAATGCCTTATGGATGTCACTTCTGTTAATGCCTTTATTGGAAAGGCTATGGAACAAACGAGGAGGTAAATAGGCTCACAGTTTTCAAGAATCCTCTTTAACAAATCTCAGATATTCTAGCATGGTTTCTGCATAAATTTCCGCCCGGAGATTGGCTGATGCGGGAAAGGATAGAAAGGCCTGTCCAGTTCATTTTCGGTACACTTCCTGAAGTTATATCCTGATACACCCTTGCGATAATCCCAGTATCTTCTGACTTTATCATAATTGTCGGTTGAAAGCATCTGGAGGACAGGCTCTCCCAATGTTATGACTGGAACATCAGGATAAGCATTGGTTTCATTCCTTAAAAGCATAAGATTCATATCCAGGTGTTTATACATTACATCCGGTATCCTTGCAGGAGGTGTTTCATAGAAGTACTTAAAGATATTTGTCGCATATACATTATTAAGATCAATGTCCAACCCTTTGCATATAACTTTTTCAATATAATTCCTCAGGCTGCCACCGGACTTGTCAAGATTTAAAGTCTTTTTTATATACTTCCTGCTCAGCGGGTTCTTAACGGTTGGATCCTGTCCGATAATAATAAGCCTGATATCATCTTAAACCTTGAACGGTGGCACTGGCTCAAGGTCCATGTCAATCGGGTTCTCCTCCGTATCTGTCTCAGCCTTAATCTTATTCTGGATCTTCAGGGCTTCCTCTGTAACTTTTTTTGGGTCCATATTCAAATAATCAGGATTGATTTCTTCATTTCTGAAAAATGCCAGTCGCTCCTCCTAACCACGAAAGTACTTTTCTATTATAAGTCCCCTATAACTCGAGCGTAAATAATCTGGATCAAGAACAGCAATAATTCTTCTTTCAGGATAGTAGATATAGACACTTTTGGCCGTCAGCATCAATGTATCTAAAAAGAGTGGAAGCCGGTCTTCTTCAATTCTTACAAAAACATTGAAGTTCACGATATCTATCAATTCATGGCTGAGATCGATATTGGGATTGGTGTAATGCCCTTTATCAAGTCTTTTTAACCTTATTTTACCCCATACAGGATCTGCTTTTAATCGGTCAATCCAGAAATACTTGGGATCAAATTCCATTTTAGCCTATTTAATAGATCATTAGCTTGGTATTTTAACCAAGTTAGACAATTTTAATTATGTTTTGAAATTATTTACTGGCTTGTCCACTTTAGTGCGGCAGATTTAAAGACTTGAGGTATTTCAAAATCTTATCGTTGTATTTTGTCTTTATTCTTATCTCTTTGTTTGTTATTTTATTGAGCATGCGAGCATCCGTTACTTTTTT
>JAAYYB010000243.1 GCA_012515615.1 Fibrobacter sp. | reverse complement strand
AACAGCAATCTTTTTTCATTGCGGAGGATTGGATTTGTACCCATATCCTCCTGTAAAGCCTTGTTTACGTTTCAGAAGTGCTTAGACACAATATGTTGGGGCTACCCACGAAAAAGCCGGAAGCGGCTATATTGGATGTGAGAAAGGTTTATTAAGGTATCTTTTCAGCTCTCAACATAATTTAACAGGAGGACAGATGATAGAGCTTCTCAGGAAAACTGTTTATGCCACTGTTGGAATAGTAATGGTGACCCGGGATGTGGCCGAAGAGATGGGAAAAAAGATCGCTCAGGAAGCAAAAATGTCGGAGAGCGAGGGAAAAAAGTTTATCGACGAACTGATGAAGAAAACTGATCAGGCCAGGATTTCGCTTGAAAAAATGATCAATGAAAAAGTCGAGCTGGCCCTTAAAAAAATCAATATTCCATCCAGAGAAGAACTGAAGAATATTGAGTGCCGATTGAGCAAACTGGAAAAGCAGGAGAAGAATTGAGTTATTCAGGACGCATTAAAGGCGTACGCTACCGTCATATTGGAAGGTATGGGGAGATTGGATCCGTTCTGGTAAAGTACGGTTTCGGGGATCTTTTGTCCAGACTCAATGTTGAGCGCTATATCAGCATCGGAAGAAGGATCTTCCGGGTAAAGAAAAAAAAGCAGATTGAAGAGGTCTCAAGATGGGACCGTATCAGGATGGCTCTTGAGGAGCTGGGGCCCACCTTCATAAAACTCGGGCAGTTTGCCAGCAATCGACCTGATATTCTGCCGGCGGATCTTATAACCTCTCTTGAAAAACTCCAGGACTCTGTTCCCCCATTTTCAGAGCCTGAAGCACTGAAGACAATAGAGGAGGAATTTGGGAAACCTGTCGGGGAGGTTTTCAGGACTTTCGAAAATACCCCTTTTGCCTCTGCTTCAATTGCGCAGGTGCATAAGGCAACTCTGCACAATGGTCAGGAGGTGGCGATCAAAGTGCAGAGGCCGCGCATAAACGAACAGATCGTCATCGACATAGAAATAATGTACCACCTTGCATCGCTTCTTGAGAAGCATATTCAGGGAATGGATGTTTTCAACCCGACACAGCTTGTTGATGAGTTCGCGGGTGCTATTCGTAAAGAACTTGATTTTACAGTCGAGGCGCTGCATATTGATCACTTCACAAATAACTTCAAGGATGATCCCAATATTTACATCCCCAGGGTTTATCATGAGTATACCGGCAGAAAGGTAATCACCACCGAGTTTATCCACGGAATCAAAATCAGCAATGTAAAAGAGCTCAGGGATGCCTGCATAGATCCCAGAGAAACCGCCCGTCGTGGAGCATCACTGGTACTGAAACAGATTTTTGTGCACGGATTTTTTCATGCCGATCCCCACGCCGGAAATATCCTTGTCAAAGAGGGAAATATCATCTGCTTTCTTGATCTTGGTATGACCGGAATAATTACCCCGACCTCAAGGGAGTGGCTGGGCTCCATAATTGTAGGCATAGCCAGCCGTGACTCCCAGCGTATAGTAAAGACCCTCTATGATATGTCAAACCAGAAAATCGAGCGCAGGGAAGATCTGGAGTATGAGATAACGGAGCTGATCCAGGAATACGGTTCACGTTCCCTGGCCACAATTAATATCGGCGAAGTACTAAACAGACTATCGAGGCTCCTTGTTGTGCACCGTTTGAGAGTCATTCCGGGATTTTACCTTCTGGTTAAGGCCATGGTCACTATGGAGGGTATAGGGTACAGGCTTGATCCTGATTTCAACATGATGGAACACCTGGAACCGTTTGCCAAAAAACTGGTGCAGGAGCAGTTCGGTTTCGGTAATCTGGCCCGTGAGGGTGTAGACACTGTTCAGGATTTCTTTTTCCTTCTCCGTGACCTGCCATCAGAGGCCCGTGACATTCTGCAGCTCATGAAAGCGGGGAAAGTGAGGTTTGAGTTTGAGCACAGGGGGCTCGATCCGGTAATGCGGAAACTCGATACTATGATAAACAGGGTGGTTTATGGCCTCATGCTGGCCTCGCTGGTTATCGGGTCATCTATTGTTGTGCTCTCAAATGTACCCCCGAAATTCTACGGTCTGCCTGTCATTGGAATAGCCGGATTCCTCATTGCCGCATTTATGGGTTTTGGGCTTATTATTTCGATTCGAAGACAAGATAAATCACTATAGAAAGTTCTTTGGTGCGGCACAAGCATCTTCTATTTTCTTTCCTTATATCTTTATCTCTTTTTGGTTCTATTTGGACATTTTTCATCAGTTTTCAAAGGAGCTATTGTGACCAAGTTACATGGTAAAGCAGTTGTCGCGCAGGGCGGCGGTCCGACCGCGGTGATCAACCAGAGTCTTGTGGGAGTTATTCTGGAATCGCGGAAATTCGATAATATCGAGAACATCTACGGCGCGCTGCATGGAGTGAGTGGTATAGTCAATGAAGACTTCCTGGACCTTACCCAGGCCACCACCCACAATCTTGAAATGGTGGCAAGAACACCCTCTTCAGGAATGCTTTCCACCCGAGACAAACCGAATGAGGAATACTGTCAGAAGATTTTTGAAGTGCTGAAGGCGCATGATGTCCGTTATTTCTACTATTGCGGTGGTAACGACTCTGCAGACACTTGCCGTATCGTTAATGAGAATGCGCAGAAGGCCGGTTACGAGCTTAGAGTCATTCATATTCCAAAGACAATCGATAACGATCTTCTGGTTACAGATCACTGCCCCGGCTTCGGCTCTGCAGGTCTCTTTGTGAGCCAGGCTTTTGCCGGAATCAACCTCGATAACAGGAGTATTCCAGGTATCTATATCGGTGTTATCATGGGAAGAAACGCAGGCTTTTTAACAGCTGCAAGTATTTTTGCCAAGAAATATCCAGATGACGGTCCTCATTTGATCTATGTGCCGGAAGTTGCCTTTGACAAGGAAAAGTTCCTGACTGATGTAGACCGCATCTACAAAGAAAACGGCCGTTGTGTGATCGCGGTTTCAGAGGGTATCTGCGATGCCAATAAAGACCCGATTATTACATCACTGACAAAGACTACGGAAAAAGACGCTCATGGAAATGTCCAGCTCTCCGGAACAGGTGCTCTGGGTGATGCTCTGGCTGACCTGATTAAGTCACAGCTTAAGATCAAGAGGGTCAGGACCGATACTTTCGGGTATCTGCAGAGAAGCTATCTTGGTACTGTTTCACAGATCGATGCCAATGAGGCTCGTGAAGTTGGAGAGAAAGCGGTTCAGTTCTCTGTGTGGAACAATGTTGACGGAAGTGTCGCAATAAGGCGTACCGGTGACTACTCTGTTGAGTATTTCCTTACACCTTTGAGCACTGTTGCCAGAAACACAAAGTCGATGCCGGCTGAATTTCTGGATGCCCGGAACTCAACCGTCACTACAGCATTTAAAAACTATGCTCGTCCGCTGATCGGCGCCATGCCCCAGTATGACAGAATTTCCGCTCCAAGAGTGGAAAAGATCCTTAACAGGAAGTAACTTTTTTTACCGGCTGTCTGCCTCCCGGGCTCTCAGCCGGTATTTTTCAGCTCCCGGGAAGCCGGATTAAATTTTGAGCTTTTTTAAAAAACTGCACCGAAGCATTGTAGATCCCCTCTTTTACAAGGAAGTCCTGACAGCCGATAAGTGGTTTATTGCCGGCTTTCTATTCCAGCTTCTCCTTCTGACGTCACTTCTGACCAGTCTCTCACAGGTTTACTATATGCTTGATGACCAAAGAGGGATTGCTAAGCCCATCGAGATGGCATTTCCTGAAACAAAAATTGTAAACGGAAAGCTGAAAACTGCCCTGCAGCTTCCTTACACGCCGCCAAAGTACCTTATTATGCCGGTGTTTGATCAACTGTTTGGTGTTCCGGGGATTGGATCCGATTCCGACTCACTTCTTATATTGGATACTGCCAGGACAGCCGGAAATTCATTGAAAGTCCCAACTGTGATTATGGGTTCAGAAAAACTGTTCATGTTTTTGAGTGAGAAAACAGTTCTTCAGGTCCCCTATAAAATTCTTCTTGGAAACGGCAAGTTCACATTCAAGGCGGAACAGATCAGATCTTTTTTTGTCGCAAATCTTATGAGTATTACTCTCTTTTTCTTCTTTGCCAGTCTGACTCAGAATTTTTTCATGATTTTTTTCAGCGTTTCTTTTCTGGCTGTTGCAGGTTATCTTTTCAGGGTTGAGCGTGGACGCAGTCTCGGTCACTATCTCAGGACAGCCTGCTTTGCGGTATCCCCGATTTGTGTCGGCAGCATACTTGTAGGCTTCTCCGGGGTAAAACTTTTCTGGACTTGGCACATTCTTATCTTTATCTCAACTATTGTTATGTTTCGAGCGATTACGGCATCTGGCAAACCTGCTGATAAATCTGGAGAACTCTTATGATTCTTGGTATAGAACAGAAAAAAGGCGACAGCAAGCACCTTGATGGCAGGGTGATAGTTTATGCCCTGATCGATATTGATCCTTCCGACCTCACTGCAATGAAGCACCCGATTGGCTCTATGATTCATAACGGCCTGCTCGTGGCTCAGGGAAATTTTAAAGAACAGAGCAGCCTTAAGGACTTCCTCAAATCAGAAATGGGAGTTAATCTTGAGGAAGGGTTGGGTGAGGGGCTTGCCGAGCTGCTTGAGCGCATGGATGGGATTGAATCGGCGCTTGATCCCCAGAAGCTCAAAGAACGTCTGGAAAACATGGGCGAGATGGAGGAGTTTATCCCAACTCCTGCCAAGATAGTGCCTTTTCATTCAGAAGAGGAGATTCTTGATCAGGAGGGTGACATTTTTTTCATAGGGTCTTTCAAAAATATTGGAAATGCGGTTTTGGGGGTCAATGCACTTCCCATTATCTATCAGGCCAGTTTCCGTGAGCAGGAGCATCAGAAAGTGAGAAATGAGATAGAGCTCCTCATTTCCCAGATAGAGCGTAACGAAACAGTCACCCCAACAATTTCAACTCCCGAAGTGAATGTTGAGGAAAAGCTGCTTAAAGAATTTATACCTAATCTGCTTTATAGCCGCAAAGAACCCCTTGCATTCGAGCCGGCAGAAAAACTCTTCCGAAGTTTCATGAGCGGGTATCCATACGGAGAAGATATCGAAGATGTAATATCCCTTTTACGGAAACCTGATGAACTTTCAACTCTTGATTATAAACTGCTTGAGCTATATGCAAAGAAAATCGCAGCTGTGATTAAAGAGGATTTTAGTGCCGCGGACAACTACAACCGTCAAATCCAGCAGCTTCGGGGAAAATGATCGACTTATAGTTAAAGGGCCATTAAAACCTACTGATTAGCAGGATTTTTGTGCTTATTTTGGGTGAGAAATTTGCCTGTGATATGCCCCTTTACGCATTTTTCAATAGTACCGGGTATTGAACAGGTCAGGTGTGTGTAGTGATAAAGAACCCAAATGATATAGTTGATGAGCTGATCTCAGATTTTGTGAATATTTCAGAAGCTGAGCTCGTCAGTGTCATACTGCACGGAAGTGCTGTTTCGCACGAATACCGCCCCGGTAAATCTGTTATAAGCACCATTTTTGTATTTAATGATCTTCCGGCTGAAAAGGTCGACTGCTATGTTGATGTCTACCGGAAATGGTACAGAAAAGGTGTGGAGGTTACGTTGTTTATACAACGGAAGTGTATAGAAAGTCTGCTTGAAACCTCGCCTGTAGAATTCCTCCAGATCCAGAACAGCTATCGGATACTTTATGGAGAAGATGTTCTGAGCGGAGTCAAGGTAGAAAAGAATCCTCTCAGTATACAATGCAGTCGGGAAATTGGCGCTGCCTCTTTAGGCCTTGCGACCGGTTATCTCCATACTTTGAAAAAAGTAAAGCAAATAGAGGAGCTTTTATTGTCTTCGGTCGAGAAGCTTATGCCAGTGCTTAAGGCGTTGCTTGTAGTAAATGATAGAAAAGTACCCAATACTGATTCCGAGGCGGTAGCCATGGTTGAGGATCTCTACGGGCTGGGGGTATCCGCTTTTTCGGATATTCTTTTCAATAGAAATAAATTCAGAAATAATTACCATGAACTTGTTGTGCGATTGTCAAATACACTTTATGAAATGATCTGCAGAAACGCTGATGCTCAGAAGATTGAAACAGGGTCTGTCTGCCGGTCATAATTGAAAGTAAAATATGGAACAGGATAGTTTAATTATTACGGGAATTATAGAACATGCGCCAATTGGTGTAGTTCTTTTGAGAGAAAACGGCACTGTGCATTATTTAAACCTCTTTGCGCAGCAGATGTTTAGTTGTTCGAGGGAAAATCTTATCGGCAGAACACTCAGTGAGTACTTTTCTGAGATAAACAGTGGCGTATCCTGGGAAGAGCTCATGAAACGGATGCTCCAGAAAAACGAGGGGCAAGCCAGGGTTCTTTTGCAGCCTGGAAAAGGCGAACCTGTTATCTGCAGGATGGATTTTTTCCATGTTGCCGGAAATAGCGGCAGGCTTGAATATATTGCGCTGATTTTCAGGGATATCACTTCCGACCTGCGTGTGGCCGAGCAGCTGGAAAAGAAAAATCTGGAAACTGCCAAGATGAACTCTGAGCTCATAAGGTCAAATTCCGAGCTGAAGAGAGTTTCTGAACTCAAATCCAACTTTCTCAGTATCGCATCTCACGAGCTGAAGACTCCTCTGACGTCAATAAAAGGATATTCCGACATAATTATTGACAATATGAAGGAGACGCTGGACAGTGGCATTTACAGAATGGTAGAGAGCATCAATCGGGCCGCCGATAGACTGCACAAGGTGGTTAATAATATTCTTGATGTCAATAGAATTGAGCAGAAAAGACTCAGGCTGAAGCCGGAGATGATCGCCCTTGGGATGGTTGCAAAAGAATGTATCGAGGAACTCTCCCAGTTT
>JAAYYB010000242.1 GCA_012515615.1 Fibrobacter sp. | reverse complement strand
TAATTATTTAAGCGTTTATACGATATACAATGAATAAGCTTCTCAAAACAGAATTCAAGTTTCACGTCTGCTTGATAACAGTTGCTCTGTTGTCATTGGTCGCTATGCCCTCTTTTGCCGCCAAACGTACGGTTGATGCAGATGGAGGAAGTGCATACACATCAATACTGGCTGCGGCTACAGGAATCTCATCCGGAGACACGATTTATATCCAGGGTTCAGATGTAGATATCTATACCGAATCAGACTGGGATATAGAACCTACCGCAAACATAACGATTATGAGCAGATGGAGCGATCCGGACAGTTTTCCAGTGCTCACGATCTCGGGTCCAAGCTGGACATTCTGGTGGAATAATCAGGAAGGGACAACCAGGCTTGAAGCGGTTGCTCTTGATAACTGTGCCAGCATGTCTCTTGCAAACAGCACCCGCAATCTTATTATCGACAGATGCATTGTCAGAAACTTTTCATCTACAGTATTCGAGAGATTGACTTCTGATCACAGCAGCGCAGAGTATCTGAAAATCACAAACTCCATATTTCAGGGAAACGACACAATATTCTCCGACATACAAAATGCTAATCCCAACCCCTCTCCTTTCGGCTCTGTATACAACTGCACTTTTATCGGTAACACGATTGTAAATAACGACCTCACTGATGAGACGGCTGTAACAAACAACCGCATCATCGATTTCACCAACTGCATTTTCAAGGACAATGTAAGCATTTATGTCGATTCTGATGTCAAGGGCTCATACACCAACTGTCTGGTACCTGCGCAGGAATCCGGATGGGGTGCTGGTTGTATTTACAGTGACGACCCCGGTTTTGTCAAATACCCTTCAGACAGAGCCTCTGATCTCTACATCCAATCAAATTCTTCTGCCAGAAATAGCGGTGCCGGTGATGCTGCCCCCTCAATTGATATCAGGGGAAACTTCCGTGACGGCACACCTGATATAGGGGCATTTGAATTTACTCCACCGTCAGTGCTCTATACCTGGGATGTGAATACCGCTTCAGGAATACAGTCAGGTAACGGAACCTGGGGCACAGATAACTTCTGGACAACAAACGGCACTTCCCTCACAGAGTGGACCGCAGGGTATTCTGCACTGTTTTCGGGCAGTGATGCAACCTATTCTATAACCGTCAATGGCTCACAAATCGTAGACAGCATCTCATTTGCAAGCTCCGGGTATTCTTTAACCAACGGGACACTTGCACTTACCGGAAGGAAGGTAATTAATGTATCCGCGGGAAAAACTGCCGCGATAAATTCTTCGATTTCCGCCAGCAGTTTTACCAAAGATGGAAGCGGGACCCTCACAGTATCACCTTTGTACAACGGCGGCCCGGTAACTATCAGGAATGGCACTCTGGCTATAGGAGGCCCGGATCAAAACGATAAGTTCGCAGGCAACATCTTCATCATAAACTCAGCCAGCCTGAAACTTACAAGTGACAACAGATTAAATAACAATGTGTCTGTCGATATAGGCTCTGGTGCTGCTTTTGACATGAACGGCAAATATGATGATATCGGTTTCATATCCGGAGCCGGCAGCGTGATCAACACTTCAGGCGAGGGACTTACTCTTGACCTTGCTGACGGAGAGACCAGGACATATTCCGGTTCCATTAGCGGCAGCGGCAACTTTAATATACGTGGAGAAAATTCGACATCTGTTGCCGGAAGGCTTATTTTTAGCGGTGTTTCCAGCTCTACCGGTGGCACTTACATCGCAAGCAAAAGCGATGGAATAAAAAACGATGCCAAAGCGGAACTTCAGCTCACAGGTGGAAACAACCGGCTCCCTGAAGGCACCGTGCTTACATTCGGTTCCCCCGGAGCCTCGGGACTCTATGGCAAACTGATTCTGGGGAGCTCTTCAGGGACAAGCAATCAGACTATGGCCGGAATAACCAGTACTTCAGGAACCGGAGAATTCTCTATAGTTGGAGGAAATCCAGCTGTTTCAACACTGACAGTCAATAGCAGTACAAATTACAATTTTCATGGAAATATCGGTGGTGATCTGTTAAATGAGAACAATATCGCACTGGTCAAATCCGGCAATGATACACTGTCTTTAAGAGGCATCTATACCTATATCGGGCCAACAACAATAAACGGACCTCTGAAGCTGACCGGTCCACTTTATAATAGAGGTAAGTCTCCCGGTGCAATAATCATTAATGATGGTGGTACCCTGATTTTAAATTCTGATAATTTTCTCGGCACCCACAAATCTTTCCCGGCAGCGGCAATCACCATCAATGAAGGCGGTTCGATGCTCAGCAACGGGCATTTCAGTACACTTGGTAAGTTGATTCTCAATGGCGGCGAACTCATTTCAAATGGCGGACTTTCGGCAAACTGGACAACCTGGTCTCTGCACGATACCGTAACTGTAAATGGCACATCAGTATCCAGAATCATAACAGCAGGTGGTAATAACAATGCGGTTAAAGTTGGTAACAATCTCAATGGTGGTATGGCAGTCTTTAACGTTCTGGATAATGCTTCAGGTGATGATTTAGTGATAGAATCCCGGCTTGAAGATGATAGGGATACTGTTTCAGATGTCTGGACACCTGTTTCCAGCGGCATAGTAAAAGATGGTGCAGGAACCATGCTGTTATCTGCATCAAACACATATTCCGGTGCTACGCTGATAAAAGCAGGTATACTGAGAGCCGGCAGTACAGACGCTCTTGGCGCGACTTCATCGGGAACAACAGTTGAGAACAACGCCACGATCTCTCTTGAGGGTGATATTACCTTTGCAGCAGAGCCTTTGGTTTTAAATGGAACAGGCGCTGATGGCCAGGGAGCCATGTTGCTTGAAAGTGGAAGCAGTAAATCTGCGGTCTGGAACGGTTCCATACAGCTTGCTTCAACAAGTTCCATTCTCATAAAAGATACAGAAGATACCCTGATTGTAACAGGCCTTATCAGTGGCAGTGGCGGTTTGATCAAAGCCGATGACGGGCGGCTTATACTTACCGCAAACAACAGCTACAGTGGCGTAACCACAATCAGTGCAGGTGAACTTCAGTTAGGAATGAATGGTGCCTCGGGCAGCATACCGGGAAATGTAACTAACAATGGATCCCTTATATTCTCACGATCTGACAGTTCTACCTTTTCAGGTGTGATTTCCGGAAGCGGTTCTCTTATCAAGCAGGACAGCAGCGGTACAGTAGTCCTCGGTGCTGCCAACACCTATACAGGCATTACCACTATCGGTAATGGAGTCCTCAGAATTACAAACGGCTCTGCACTTGGTTCTCCCTCTAAAGGTGTTGAGATACAAGGTTACGGAAGGCTTGAACTCTCCGGTGGTATCACGGTAACCGGCGAGACAGCCATCCTTTCTAATAATAATGACGGTAACAGTTGTGGCGGCCTCCAGTCAAAAAGTGGCGATAACACCTGGGCTGGTCCGCTTCTACTGACATGTGATGAAGCCAGTATCGGTGCACAGGCCGGTTCTTTGACAATCAGCGGGGACATAAGCGACAGTTCAGATACATTTAACCTTGTTGTAAACAGCTCAGGTGAAGGGACTGTAGTTTTAAGCGGGACAAATACCTACGGTGGAACAACAAGAGTGCACGGGGGTACGCTGAAAATTTCCGGCGATGACCGTCTCCCTGTCACTACTTTACTGGCGCTGGGGGTTGAAAAAACAGATGGGACTTTTGATCTTAACGGATACAATCAAACTGTAAGCGGATTAACGCTTAATGACTCTACAAGAACAAACTGCAGAGTCTTAAACAATGGGACGTCAGCTTCAGTTTTAACTGTAGACAACAGTTCAGATTGTATTTACAACGGCACCATATCAGACGGTTCAGAGGCCCTTGGGTTAACAAAGAGAGGCTCAGGTAAATTAACTCTTTCCGGATTATCCAACAGCTATTCGGGAGCCACACTGGTTGAAGGCGGGGCTCTTGATATCACCGGGAAAGTCTCTTCAAGTGCAATAGGGATTAAAGCCGGTGGAACATTCAGTGGCACCGGACAGGTTGAAGCGATAGCGGTTCTGGGTGGAACAGTCTCCCCCGGTAGTGAAAACAGCGGCACCCTGACTTGCGCTTCATTGTCTTTTGATAGTGAGTCAAAAATCAAAATGGACCTGGGGACTTCCGGAGACGTTGTTAAAATAAACGGTGATCTTACAATTGACGGGACCCTTGAAGGTTCAGCCCTGAGCGGCTTTGCCGCAGGCAGCTACACTCTTTTTGAATATACAGGCGCTCTGACTGACAGCGGAATGGACATAGGTACAATGCCCGGCGGATTTGCCTATTCTATTACCACTGGCGAAGGGAAGGTATTTTTAATTGTTACACCTCTTCAAAATTACACCTGGGATATAAGTTCTGAAGAGGGAATCACCGCTGGAAACGGGAAGTGGGGAGTCGATAATTTCTGGACAAAAGATGGTATTACACTTGAGGCCTGGCCTCAGGAGAACTCTACAGCTACCTTTGCTGGCAGTGATGGGGACTGGACAATCAGCCTCAATGGAACTCAAAAAACCGATAGCCTGACATTTCTCAACTCAGGATATGTACTTTCCGGCGGAACCATCGATTTTCAAAATGATAATGGACTTTTCATAGCGGCTAAAAAGAGTGCAACGATTAAATCGGTCATATCTGGTAGAGCCGGCCTGAATATTAACTCCGGCGCAGAAGGAGATTCAAGGATTTTCCTTGAGGGCGACAATACATATACCGGGCCGACTGTTATAGGAACCGGTATAGAGATAAATACGCCGTATCTGGCAGATGGAGGCGTTAAAAGCGGCATAGGCAAGTCAAACAGCAGCGCAGAGAATCTTGTGCTTGACGGAGGACATTTACAGTATACAGGTGAAGCGACAGTAACGGATCGTCTTTTGACAATAGTTGTATCTGCACGTCTGTATTCAAGCGGCAGCGGCCCTCTGACATTTTCAAACAGAGGTGCGGTCGCAATTACCGGATCCGGTAGCACGGTTTTTGAGCTTGGCGGAAAATATGAAGGGCCAAATGTTTTCTGGCCCCAGATCGGTGACGGCCCCAACGGTGTAACGATGGTAGAAAAAACAGGAGATTCAAATACCTGGGTTTTGGCCGGGGAAAACACCTTCAGCGGAGGAACAACAGTCACCGGTGGAACATTACAGATCGGAAACAGCGGCCAAAATGGAAGTGTCACCGGAGAAATCGAAAACAATGCTTTCTTAACTTTCAACCGCTCAGACAGTTATACATTTGAGGGTATCATTTCAGGAACAGGCGAACTGAGACAGGAAGGTTCAGGCACGCTGGTTTTGACAGGGGAAAATACCTTGACCGGAAATACAGTTGTCTCAAGAGGCGCACTCTTGATTACCGGGTCAACTTCTCCGGAAAATGAGTTTACGGTTGTTTCCGGAGCGGCTGTCGGAGGATCAGGAACTATTGCAGGAGGCATAAATGTCAGCAATAACGGCTCGGTCTCTCCGGGTATCAATGGACCGGGGAAACTTGTCGCCGACACAATCGTTCTAAACAGTAAATCAAGGCTGATATTTGATCTGGGTACCAAAAGCGACAGCATCGTATGTAAAGATCTTGTTCTTGATGGAAAACTTGATATCATTGCCGGTTCAGGCTTCAAATCAGGGACTTATAATATTATCACATGCAGCGGAAAAGTCACCGATAACGGCCTTGAACCCGGAGAGATTCCTCAAGGGTTTGTCTGCGCCATAAGCCTCAAAGACAATAATGTAAAAGTAACGGTCTCTTTAGACGCAAGTACCCTTGTGCCTGATTTCTCTGCTTCCACCCTCAGCGGTTTCTCTCCTCTGAGCGTCAACTTCCAGGATTTATCAAGAGGCCAGATCTCCTCCTATTTCTGGGATTTCGGCGACGGAAAGACCAGTACTCATAAGAACCCACAGCATTCTTACTCTTCCCCCGGGTCTTTTGATGTTACATTAAGAGTCGAGGGCCCGGCTGGAACCGATTCGATTATTAAAGAAAATCTTATAACCACCTTTGACAAAAAAAATAACCCGGTAACAATCTCGGCAAACTATCTCACCGGTACATCCGTTCAAATCACAATGCGCAACCTGGATGAGATAGATACATCTTCAACACCCAAAGCCTGTTCTCTGGGTATCTGGATAGAGAACGACTCTCTCCCCTCCTATCCCGGCAACTCTTTTCTGATGATAACCTATGGTTTTGATGAGCTGCTGAGCGGCGCAAGTTTCATCGATACCTTGACACTTCCAGAGGGAAATGATTCTTTCGGCCTGATGACAGCTCTATTCTGGAATAATGGAACAGTCTCTTCTTTTCAGTCTATAAACGGTTGTATGGCAGTATTAAAAAACGACCTTATTCCCGACAATCCGGTTTTTCTTGAGGCACAAGAGGATGGCCCGGGAAAAATCAAACTCTCTTGGAACCACCTTGCCGATACGACACTTACCTTTGTACGCATACTGATGAGCAAGACAGAAATTCCTGCCGGAATGCCGGCAATTAATGGTTATGACTGGTTCTTGTATTTTATCAGCGACACCGCTGCTGTAATCGACAAACTTGAACACAGTACTCATTACTATTTTGCCGCACAGGTAAACAGAAAAAATTACTGGTCACCGGTTACTGAAAATGCCCTCGCAGAGGCTCAAACTCCTGCGCCATCGGACACCGTACCTATTGCAAACACAATTGATCTTCAGCAGCTCCTCTATGACTCACTCTCCCACAGCATAAAAGTTTCGTGGTGTCTGGATATGACCGTCGCAGAAGATCTGGAATTAGGTATTACATATTCATTTACTCCCGATTCAGGACTTAAAACACCGCAGGTAATAACAGTAGATAAGAGCTGCGACAGTGCTGTACTGAATTTAAGAGGGACAATCCTGTTTGACACGACATATTATGTATCGCTCTGGTTGAGAAAACCCTATGGAGTCTGGTCAGCCGCTACCGATTCCTCACGCGGGAGTATCAGGACTCCTGAACAGGCATCCGCGATAATTTCATTTTTTGACACATCTGATGTTATCCGGATTTTTAACGGAAGTGTTTTACTGTGGAAAGATGCATCTTTCCCTCCAACCGAAGCCCGGACTGACAGCGTTCACATAAGCTCATTTGGGAGAAACTATGAAGGAATGGTTCCGGTAGGCTCTAAATTCAGGTTCGGGAGCCATGAGCCGTTCCCTGCATTCTACATAGGGATGATCTATGCTCCGCTTCCTTCAGGTTATAATCCGGGTGATGTGAGGCTTTACAGGGAGAATGACGGCGAACTTGAGGTTGAATATGGATGTGTCGTTGATTCTCTGAACGGAATCGTCTACACAAAGACTTCGAATCTGGAGCATCCATTTCTGATGATGATTGACACACTTTCTCCATCAGTGACTGTTGAGAGTGATACCGGGTCGGTTTGTGAATCGGGAGCTTCAGTTCTGGATACTTTTAAGATCAGTGACAACATTTCAAATCTGAGCTGGAGATATGTTTACGGAAAGGGCGAAGTAGCACCATTAAACAAACTCAGCGGCCTTCTGGACGGCAAAACCGGAACTGTGGACCTGCAGGTATCAAACGAATCGGTGAGCTCCAGAAGCGGCCTGAGGGCGCTGATGATTGTATCTGATGGTGTTCACACCGATACGGTCAATGTCTCGCGCAGGGTAAGAAGAGAAATTTCAGATCCGTGCACCACCAGAAGTGCCCAGTGGTATCCTCTTTCAGTCACAGCAACACTTGAGAGACCACAACCGGAATTTCTGATAGATAATCTTTCTGAATTTGACAGTTCTTTTTACGATCCCAGGTTTATGCGGATTTACAAATGGGTTGGAGGCGACCAGAAAAACGAATGGCTTGAGTACTCAGAGAATGCCAGACCGGAGTTCGTTTTCTCTCCCGGAAACCTCTACTGGGTAAAGACCTTGAGAAATATACCGATTAATTTCGGTTCAGGTACTACCGTATCGCTAAAAACCCCTTACAAAATTGAGCTTGCGCCGGGAGAGTGGACCGATTTTGGTCTGCCCTTCAGTTTCAGCATAAGAGCTGCGGATATAATCGGGAGTACATCCGGTTCAGAAAACCTTCAGTTCTATTATTGGGCAAAAGACAGCATCAGCCACCGGTATTATTCCAAAGAGCTTTATGTACGCGGTCTTAAAAATTATGAAAACCTCAATGTGACGTTTCAATACTCTTCGGGTAAAGCCTTTACGGTTTATAATTCCGGTAAAAACACGGTCACACTGAAAATTCCTCCGGTGCCTCTGGCGATGTCTCCCCTGCGCCCTCTTGCAAAGCAGAATGCATCGCGGTCCTGGAGCGTAAGGATACTCTCAAAAGGCACCGATGGAGCGTCTCTGCCGGATATTTACTGCGGTGTCAATCCTGAAGAAAAGGCCACATTCTACCCGGCATCACCGTCATTTCTCCAGGAACGGGTCTTTATTTATAAAAGAGAAAAAGGCAGCAGACACGGTCACTTCATGTCTGAGAAATTTGATGGCGTGCTGAAACAGGAGCTTGCTTTTGTCAATGATGGGCCGAAGCCGGTGAAAATCGGTTTTGAGCTTGAGGAAGACGGCCTTTTCCCAGAACAGATAAGTGCAAAGCTGCTGGAACCTGAAAGCGGGATGTGGCAAAGCAGAGGCACAGTCACACTGGCCCCCGGGAGTGTAGAATACAGATGGCTGGCAGCATCAGATGAGCTTTTCCGGCAGGATTTCAGTCAAAAGGCCATGGCATACAGGTATTCAATCAAATCAGTTTATCCAAACCCGTTCAGCTCAACTGTTATTATTAAATTCGCTGTTCCGCTGAACGCAAACGGCAGCCTGCAGTTTACTATTCATGATGCGCTTGGAAGGCTGGTCTGGAAAAAGAAGCTTAATGGAAACCTCTCTTTTGGAAATCAGCTTCTCTCCTGGGATGGTAAAGATACCAGGAAGAGAAAAATCAATGCCGGTATCTATTTTCTCACCATGTCCGTCATTGACCAGAACGGAAAGCTGCAGAAGAGATTCAATTCAAGAGTTACATACCTGCCCTGAACGTCCTTAAGCCCATTGGTGTACATTATCCCACCGGTTGGGAGCGCTATCGTGAACGCGGAAGGGAATCATATTTTTAGACAGCACCCGGTTCAGATACCTTATAAAAATATTAAACCCGGGACAGATTTAGGATTGGATTTATTGGTTGAAGAAAAGGTAATTATTGAACCGGGATTTTTCTAAACGCGAAACGGTTACTCCTTTGCGCCCTTCGCGCCCTTTGCATTTTAAATTCCGCAATCTTTGAATATGAGAAATGGATTTAAATCTGGATTGATATAAGGAATTTCATTAAAGAAACTGGTAACCCGTAGCGCACCATGCGCTTAATTAAGGCACGGCCGGAATTTAAACGGTAGAGTAGACGCGGGTTTTGACGCCGCGCCCCTCGTCGAACCGTACATACAGATTTCCCGTATACGGCTCTCCCATAGACTTCACATACGGTACACGCAACAAGCTCACGAG
>JAAYYB010000241.1 GCA_012515615.1 Fibrobacter sp. | reverse complement strand
TTAGAGGCGCAATTACCGAAAACATTGACACACGTGAGGATCGGGTCAACAATAGGGTCTATTGCAATAAGAAGAATCACTCCTATTACTCCGGGGAGACCAAGTGTTTCAAGGAGAACGGCAAATATTGACAATCCGGAGATGCCAGGTGCGCTGGATGCTGCAAGTGCCACCAGTATGGTAATGATCCCCGCAGGTATCCACGAAAAAGAAGATGGGTCTACATTGTAAACCTGCGCCACAAGTATAGTAGCTACTGCAAAGTAGAGAATATTGCCATGAAGATTAATAGTTATCCCTAATGGCAGTATGATGCCGGAAACCTGCTTTTCAAAGCGCAGATCTTTGTGGAAACTTTCAATTGCAAATGGCAGTGCAGCAAGGCTGCTTGATGTGCCCATGGCAACCAGAAATGTCTTTTTCAAGGCCTTCACGCAATACCAGAAACTCTGTCCTGAACGAAAACTGATTATTAAGAAGTAGATTATAAGAAACAAGGTTGAAACTGCATATATGATTACCACAAACTTGAAGAGTGACATGAATACACCTGAACCGATTTTTTCGAGTCCCCCGGCAAAAAGGCAGAAAAGCCCGATCGGAAGGAAAAGCATGAGCCATTCTATCACTCTGGTCATTGCTTCATAAATAGCTTCGGCTACATCAAGTACTGTAGTTGCGGCCCGGGTTTCGATTTTTCCCAGAGCAATTCCGGTGAATATGCAGAAGACCAGAACCGGAAGAATTTTACCTTCGCTTAGGGCGGAGAAGATATTTTCGGGTATCAACTGACTTATAATTGAAAGGATTGAGAGTTTTGCTGCATGTGTGTTATTTATTGTAGCTTCAGCTCTTCCGATCTCCTCACCCAGGATCGTCTGCTGTTCAAGCGAAAGACTGGTTCCGGGCTGAAATATTAATCCTGCAGAGAATCCAACAGCAACCACAAGGCACATACCGGCAACAAAAATGAAAAACACCTGTCCTGTATTGATAGCTGACTTGCTGCGCAAAAGCCTCCCCATACTCAAAATGACCGCTGAAACTATGACTGGAAGAATGCACATATTAAAAAGTGCCAGGTAAAGCCTTCCGGGCACATAGCACATCTGTGCAAAGGATTTTGCGTATACAGCACAAGCAACTCCAAGTAGAATCGCCGCGATAGAGACTGAAGGATGCTGAAGTGTTTTTAATAAACTATCTGTTATCAGTTTTAAAGGAGGAGCTTTACCGTTTCTGGTCATCTATAAACCTGACTATTTATTCTTTTTGTGAACAAAATATTTTTTCTTGAGCTGCTCAAGCCTTCCTTCAGATTCAAGCAGATCTATATGTAAATTGATCCATTCATGAAGGTGATGGTCTTGCCAGTGAGTTATAACAGAGATGTTGTCTTCTTTGTCAGGAAGAACCCGGACTTGTGCATAAAGTAACGCCTCGGGGTGGAGCTTAGTCCAGGTGATTACTTCGTTGTCATCCATAAGTGCAGCATCAATTCTGCCATTGATAACCGCAAAAGCCGCTGAATCCCAGAGATTATAAGTCTGTACACTGGCTTCAGGAAAAGCCATCTTCGCGAAATCGACATAAGAGGAGCCCTCAAGAACCCCTATCTTTTTATTTGAACTGTTCAGCCAGTCTGTTGATTCTTCGTTTTTTGATTTCAGTCGGTTTAAAAGCAGTGCCTGCTTCAGACGCAGGTATGGACGGGAAAAGAGTACGTTCAGTCCGCGTTTGCGGGTGCGGCTCAGATCGGAAACGGCGATATCTGCCTCTTTACGTGCCACCTGTTGAACTACTTCATCAAAAGTCGAAGCTGTACGTTTTAACTCAAGCTCTACACCCAGAACATTTGCAATTTCAGTTGCAAGCTCAACATCCAGACCGATCAGCTTACCATGTGAATCCTTCATGAAATAGGGTGGCTGATCCACTGCCAGCATTGCAACGACCAGCTTTTTCTGGCTGAAAATTCTTGCAAATTCCGGTGGAAGCATCTTGTCTTCGGATAATACGGCATTGGTAAATAAGATCACGGCAAAAAATGAATATAATGCTTTTTGCCAGAAATCTGCTGCAGGAAAAGAGACGCTGTTATGGTTCACAAATTTACCCTGAATGATCGATTATCGCATCTGCGGAAATATAAAAATCATATTTCTCATTATACCAGAGTTGGAAGACTCAATCAAGCATCTTGGGCGAGTATGAGTGTTTAATCTTTTTCAGGAAGGAAATAATCAGCTTACCCCGGATCCGTCATTTCCGTGAAAACAAAAGCAGGCAAACCTGATAAATTAAAATTTTTCAGATATTTTTCTGTTTTTATCAATATTATCAATCTGCACAAGCAAATTCTCCGCGCTCTCCTTCGAAAACCCCGGCACCTGTGCGATCTGCTCTGCACCGGCTTCTTTAATCCGCTTTATCGATCCAAATCTTTTCAGCAGAAGCCTCGCTTTTACCTTCCCTATTCCTTGTAAATCTTCGAGCTTTGAGCGGCCGAACTGTTTCCCACGCAGCTTGCGGTGATAGGTTATCGCGTACCTGTGTACTTCATCCCTTATTCTCTCCACCAGACGGCGGGCAGGGTGGGTGGCAGGGAGTCTGACTGGTTCGGGAGTGCAGGGTGAGAAAAGGATCTCCTCTTTTTTAGCCAGTGATGCAATGAGTGGAGGGTTTTCAAACTGCTGAAGAACGTGAATAGCTGCATTTAGCTGCCCCTTACCGCCATCAATCAGAAGAAGGTCCGGAAAAGGTTTATTTTCCTCTTTCAAGCGGTTGAGTCTCCTGCTTACAACTTCCATCATCATTGAAAAATCGTTCTGCCCCTCAACACTTTTTATCTTGTAGCGTCTGTATGCGGATTTGTTTGGGATACCATCTTTAAACTGCACCATTCCTGCAACAGTAAAGCTTTCTCCAAGGTTGGAGATATCGAAGGCCTCGATTGTCTCGGGGAGTCTTGGCAGGTGAAGAACTTTTTGAAGATCAGTGATATCCTCTAATGCACTTGGAGGAATTTTCTGGGCCATATAGAGGTTGGCATTTTTCTCGGCCATCAGGATAAGCATCTTCTTTGTACCCTTCTGAGGAGCTGAGATGCTGGTCCTTGATGAGAACTGGGAATCAAACCAGCACTGAAGAATTTCAGGATTGAACCCGGCCCCTTCAGGGATAAGAATCTCTGCGGGCGGGGGTTCTTCAGATGACATATAATACTGAAGCAGTATGTTTTCGTGACTTGCTTTGGCGAGATCCCATGTGGTGCGTTTGAAAAGGAAATTTCTGGATGACATAAGCAGGCCGTCACGAAAATTCAGGATCGCAAGGCAGTTATTACGGTCGCCTTCTGCCAGCCCGAATACATCACAGTCAATGTCAGCCAGCTTGAGATCGACCTGCTGAAGCCTTGAGGCATCACGGATAAGCTGTATCTGGTCCCTGAGCGCCCCGGCATCCTCAAAGCGCAGATCCGCAGAAGCCCTCTCCATGCGTTCCTGAAAATCGCGGATAAGGTCGTTGCGTTTACCGGAAAGGAAACGGGTGAGGTCGTTGATGTCTGACCGGTAGTCTTCCTGTGATATTTTATTGGCACAGGCCCCCGAGCACCTTTTCATCGAATAGTTGATACAGGGACGGATCTCTTTTGAAAGGGGAAGTTTTTTACTGCAGTCCCTGAGTCTGAATATTCTCTTTGCAAATGCCACAAGGTTTCTCATCGACCTGACATCTGTGTAGGGGCCGAAATACTTTGCCCCGCCCTTTTCAACTCTTCTGACAATTAGAAGCCTCGGGAAGGCTTCCTGAAGAGTGATTTTCAGGTACGGGTAGTGTTTGTCATCTCTGAGGTCGACATTGTAGTGCGGCTTATGTTTCCTGATCAGGTTTGCTTCAAGTATCAGCGCTTCGGTTTCATTGTTGGTGGCGATCCACTCAATATGATCCATCTTTTCGAGCATGACAGGGATATGGATCCTGTCCTCATGGGTATCGAAGAAATAGGATCTGACACGGCTTTTCAGGTTAACAGCCTTACCGATATATAGAATCGTCCCTTCTGCGTCTTTCATGATGTAAACGCCGGAGGATTCAGGAAAGCGGCTGATCTGCTCTAAAATCTGATTGGTTTTTTCAGGATGCATATAGAAACATTATGATTACAGAATGAATATAAATCAATAAGAAAGATTATTCACTTTATCCCTGTTGATTTCAGGTGATACATACCCACTCCGCCATTCCGGGTAAAAGCAGGAATCCAGATTCCCCTGCTCTACGGGCATGATAGTTGTGAGAATGTTCCCCTTTGAAAAATAAACATCTTGTTTTGGAGCCGTACATCTTCAAAACATTGTGGCGCCAATGCATCCAGGCTTAAGGATGGGAACTGGCGAAATGGATAACAATCAGTACCGGCTCGGGCTGATTTATATTACGGCAGATAGAGCAATAAATGAAAAAAATAAAGGGGGATAACATGACCGATTCCTCCCTGATCTCTTCTGAACAGAATCAATCTCAAACACTCTCAAAAGAAAAAACTGCCGCAATCCTGATCTCCCGGCAGCCGCTCCGTACCTCTTTGAAATCCCCGTGGCTTGAAGCTGCGCGAAAGGCAGTGATCTGGTCAGGGAAAAATGGGTACACATTGATTACTTCGGCAGGGGTGAAAACCTGGGAGATGCTTCTGTATCTGGCTGCCAGGTATTCGGTATCCAGTAAAACCATGCTGATTGCGTCTGATGAGAGAGAATACCGGGAAAAATGTGAGTGGGTAAGAACGCAGTTCAGGCTAAAGGAGTATTCCTCTTTTGTACCGGTGATCTGTACTGAAAAAAAATCTGCAGGGCATCTAAGAGACCGGATCATCGCAGAAACTGCCGATACGCTCGTTCCTGTCTCAGTGCGAAGTGGTGGTAATATCCGATCTTTGCTCGACAAAATAGAAAAATCGGGTAAACCGGTTGAAAGACGATTTGAGATTCCATACAGAAAGAGAGATGAAAAGATCAAATATTCATTAACTAACGAGATCGCCGGTATCAAGCTTCAGGATACGTTAGATTCTTACCTGATCCACTGGACCCGCACATCTGAAGGACCCTGGCCTGGAGAAATCCTGGCTGATTATTATGAAGCAATTCTTAATTCAGAAAGCTATCCCCGGGATGCGTTCTCTACACTTAAAAAGATCCTTTCTGCGGGAATTATAACCGCATCGTCAAGACATATGCCTTCCGGCGTGCGAACAGTCTCCTTTACAGGAGCCACACTGGAAGAGTTCGTGCCGCTCATGAGATGGCGGGCAAGGTACAGGGAGATGTCATTTGAACCTTACGGAATCGGGCTCGAGAAACAAACAGCACTCCAGCGCGGGATTTATGAGGTGATTTATGATGAGCACCCGGTAAAAACCGGATCTCAAAAAAGGTGGATCTATCAGTCGACAGGGAAAAAGGGGCTCTGGACAGTAGAAAAAGAATACCGCTGCAGGGGAGATTTCAGTTTACGTGAGATCCAGCCCGGAAAAATTATCTGCTTCTGTTTCAAAAGAGATGAAGCAGAGGAGATTGAGAGAAAATTCAAGGTTAAAGCGGTTTCTTTTTGCGGATAACACCGAGGGTAACAAAATGTCAGAAATGCAGGGAATTTCGCGCGCAGATGCGCGCGAAATGGCAGGTACATTATGCTTTACCTATTAGACGCATTATGTCATCGAGGGGATTGCCGTCTCCATCCGAATCAAGCAGCGATGCCAGTCCGGAAACTCCGGTCTTTTTAGCTCCGCCAGCTTTACCTCCAAGAAGTCCTCCAAGCAGTCCGCCTAACATGCCGCCGCTTTTGGCCGCAGGTTCAGCGTTTGCTGACTGTTTTGACATAACTCCAGATACCATCATTGTCAGCATTGGAAGCATTTTCTTGAGCACAGATGAATCAACGCCTGCTTTTGCTGATGCGTTTTGTGCGACGGCTCTGCTTACATCCTTTGAACCGAATATCTGTCCGAGAATGTCATTGCCACGGTTCACATTGGTTGGTTTTGACGAGAGAACATCGTCGAGCAGGTCCGCGCCGCCAAATTTACCCAGAAGACCTCCAAGCCCTTCGATACCACTTGCCTGTGACTGTTTTTTAAACCCGCCGAGAATAGCCGGCATGAGTGCAGCTGCACCGCTTGCGGCCTGATTTTCATCGATTCCCAGTTCTTTTGCCATCGACTGGATCCCACCGAGCTGATTAAGAATATCCGTGATCTGCATTTTATTTCCTTTCAAGAAATTGTTTGTTGGTTATGACTGATAATTGATTCGTATAAAACGAAGCAATCGTAAACAATACTCTAACCTTATGGCAGAGACGTCGTATCCACAGCCTTTGTTGTCAAAGTTTTTTTTGCCTTATTTTGGCATCTGTTGCAAAGATCGGTGATGTTTTTCAGTGCCCTGGCCTGTGCCACAGTACCTTCGAATATTTCGACGGTCCGGTCGCTGTTGA
>JAAYYB010000240.1 GCA_012515615.1 Fibrobacter sp. | reverse complement strand
TAAAAATCAGGGGGTTAAAAGAGCCAAGTTCAAAACGGGTAAAAGATATTATAGAATCCGATCTGAATGATCTGAAAGCAACCATCCTTCAGGATGACCAGATGTTAAAGGCAATGCCGGGCAATGTTGAACCGGAAGTTATCAATAAGGTGCTTATCCCTAAAATAATCAAGGTCAGATATCCGGAACTTACTGAAGATGAAGTTGAAGAGGTCCGTCAGCATGTAGTAGTTGATTCTGTGCTAAAGAAAGCAGAAATAAAAGAAACCGGTGATCAGCATTTTATCAGAATGGCAGATACTTTTGTAAATATTGATGATCTCCACATCGACCTCATAGATCGTGTTAACCCTTTTCAGAAAGCGTTTGAAGTACTTTCAAAATCGGTAACAGCAAAAGTTTTGAAGGTTATCCAGGAGTCCATTGAAGCAACGAGAATTCAGATGGATTTTGAGGAAGCAAAAATCCTGTGGCCGAAAATTCAGGAGTTCATGAAAACGCTCAATCGAGAGCCATCACTTCATTCCAATGACCCATTAGAGCGGAGAATGGCTGAATGTATTGTTTATCTTAAAGAAGAGAAACGCAAAAAGGCTGCTTCAAATGGATAAAGACCAGGTACTCAATGAGATATTTAATTCGGACCCATTCGGTATTTTAGACGTAAAGCCTTCCGTTTCAAATGTCAGAAGTTCGGATGAACGATTGATAGATTCGTTTGAAGAGATAATAGAGTTTTATCAAAACCACAAGAGAGCACCTGAGCCAAACATACATAATATAAACGAATACAAACTTTACACACGTCTGAAAAGCCTTCGTGAAGATTCCGAAAAACTAAAAGTATGTGAACCGCTGGACAGCTATGGTTTACTTAAGGTCAAAAAGAAAGAAATCAACTCTATTGATGATATATTCAATGATGATAGTTTAGATATTCTGGGCGGTGAAGATGCCGGGTTGTTTGATTTCAAGCATATACCCAAAGAAACAACTATGCCAGACTATGTAGCAAGTAGAAAAAAGTGTGAAGACTTCTGTAAATTTGAACAGCTGTTTAAAGATTGTCAGAATGATTTGCGTATTGGCAAAAGAAAACTCTATCCGTTCAGGTACGAACAGCAGATTGAAGAAGGCTATTTTTTTGTATTAAAGGGTATTCTACTCTATGTTGCAAATGTCGGAGAAAAGAACAATGAAAAAGGTAAAATGAATGCCCGTTTGCGGTGCATCTTCGAAAATGGTACTGAATCCGACATGTTACTGCGTTCACTCGCTGCAGAGCTTTATAAAAATGGCCGCCGCGTTACTCAGCATGATGATAAAATGCTTGATGGAATGCTGGGAGTAGATGAGAATGATGAAGCAACCGGACATATCTATATCCTGAAATCGCTAAGTAAAGACCCGCAGATTGCTTCAATTCCAAATTTATTCAAGATTGGCTATTCAAGTACACCAATTGAAGATCGAATTAAAAATGCAGAAGAAGAACCGACATACCTGATGGCTCCGGTAAAACCGGTAACCTCATTCCAATGCTACAACATGAACCCTCAAAAACTGGAACAGCTGCTTCACAATTTTTTCGGTACATCATGCCTGGATATTGATGTGTTCGACCGTGAAGGAAACAGGCATACACCGCGTGAATGGTTCATTGTCCCACTGGAAATAATCGAACAAGCTGTGGAATTTATAATTTCCGGTGAAATTGTTCACTTCAAGTATGATACTGAAAGAGAAATAATTGTCGGAAAATGAAACAAGCAAACAGCCTCCGCCTTCATGGCTAAGACTGAAAAGACGGGCAAGTTTTAAACGGGAAAGACATAGTAAAAACATAAGAGCCGCATAACCAAGCACTTGAAAAATATCTTTGAAAGCGGCGAACTGGATGAGCAAGTGGTTAGTTCCATTTTGGAACATACCACTCAACACGGCGCTATTGAGGGTAAAACCCAGACAAAAGAGACCAAACATTATAACCTTGATGCCATTATCGCCGTAGGTTACAGGGTAAACTCCAAAAGGGCTACCCAATTCAGGGTGGCATCAGAGTGCATGTATTTTGTATCGATTTATGGTTCCGGTAATAGGCGGTGAAGCTCCAGTTGTTTGTCACATTTATGTTCATGTCCAGATCAATGAATTCTGTAGCATCCCCGGGGAGAACGGCATACGGGAAGGTCCAGGCTTGTTCGCCGCTCACCTTCTTTGCTATCACGATGCTATCCACCCAGGTGGCATTGTTAGTCCACCACAGCCTTATCCGGTCGGGCCGGTTCCAATTGAAGTCAGTCTCAATATTAGTCGGGCCGGGCAGGTCGAAATTGAATTGCACGTCTTCTTCTTCCGACTGGCGATCACCTTTTACCGCATAGACTTTGTAGAAATATATGCTTCCCAGCTCTGCCTCATTGTCTGTCACAGTTGTTTCATTTGACCCTGTGTGCAAGACCTTCCGCTCCCAGGTTTCCGGCCACTTTTTCCGGTCCACGTAAAAGCCGTCTTCATCGGTAAAGTTCTCCTTCCATTTGATCCTGATCTGTCCCGGACCCAGGATATCAAAGCTCACAGCACTGACTTCACCCCCGGTGTAGCGTTCCGGATCATCTTCCGGATTTAATAAATTACAACTAACAAGTCCAAAGCAAAACACGAGTAAAACAAACCACAATAAGCGGCGCATATACACAACTCCCGGGTTGATTTATTTCTGTCTGACAGGTACTTTGATTTTCAGGAAACAAGCCGGTGCACAAAGATATCCTCTTTACAATTGTTTTTTTCTTGTATCCAGTTCCCGCCGATCAAACTTACGATATTGCCATTAAGTAATATGGCTCTTCAGACATTTTCGGGTGTTTTTTCGCAACATTCTAAGCTATTAACAACTGTTAAAGAGTATAGTTCTATTTATTTAAAAAGATTAGAAATGATGCCTTCGGCGACCTACTTTTGTCCAAGGCAACAAAAGTAGGCAAAAATGCCTGGGAGCCCCGCACTGGCGCT
>JAAYYB010000239.1 GCA_012515615.1 Fibrobacter sp. | reverse complement strand
CCTCGGCAATAAACCAAGGCGCCTTCAATCCTAATATCTTCGTGAAGAGCTTTTTATCATCCATGCAGTAAAAATACTCTAAACACTATATATGGGGGCTACCCATTAAAATGTCGGATGCCCCTTTTAAAGGAACAGTTTTTGTAAATGGGATCTTTGTGCCACGGTCGCCCTCGACCGTGGCAAATCCGGCTCCTAATCCGAGGCCTGACCGTAAGGGAGGGCTTCTTCATATTCATCTATCATTTGTATTCTGGAAGAGGGGACACCCTCTTCCAAAAGATGTAATTCATGATGATTACTTAATGCAGGGGACACTTTCTTCCAACCTGAAAAGAAAAAAACTGCATCTCAGATGAGGCCATTGAAGAGAGCGTCATCCACAGCGATGACGCTTATAAATTTATCGGCTTTAAAGAGAGTAATGATGGTGTACTGTGTAATCCATTTATACTGCTTTTTTCCTGAACACCACCGTAGTCTCTCCGCTGAGCCGCCCTTTCCCGCAGAGCTCTATCCCCACCGGCTCGTCATAGCGGAAAGCGGTAAGGAACTCAAGCTCCTTAAAACCGGCCATAGCATCCCAGAACCGTTCCTCTTTCCATGAAAACATATCGTACTCATCGATAAGCGGAACCTGGCACTCCTCTACACCGCTTGTGTGTACAACACGGCGGACCCGGTCGATACTGGACTCCGGGAGAGTTGAAAGGACCTCATAGCGCAGCCAGGCATTTCCCTGAGGAGGCACTGCAAAAGGGCCCCACTCTCCGACTAACCAGGGGAACTGATCATATTCTGAGATTTCCTGGAAAAAAACTGTCAGAAGCATCAATCCGTTATCAGCTGTGTGCTTAATGCTCGATTTGAGGAACGAAAGGAACTTTTCTTCGCCGGGAAGCATACCACAGGTGCCGGCCAGTTCAAATGTGACATCGAATGGCCCTTTTGCAAAGCGTAGATCACACATGTCGCCTTCAATAAGTTCCAGTACCCTGTCCCCGCATTTCTCCCGGGCGGCTTTGATCATGTTGGGATCGATATCATTTCCTGCGACCATGATCCCTTTCTGTGCAAATGGCGCCATCCATGTAGCCGGACCGCATGCCGGGTCCATAACTGAATAGGGTTTTCTCCCAAGATAGTCGCAGATAAGGTTGAAAATAGCGTCGAAAGTGTCCTGATCGGGTGTTCTGACCCGATCGTAAATCAGCGGGTAGTCGTAAAGCGAAGGATTACTCATATCCTCTCTCTATGTTAAGTGAATAATACTGCAGCCCCGGCTTGATCGTTTTGAAAATGCCCGACCATCCAGATGCGCAGATATGATTGTGTTCAAAAAATGAACTCATGGTTATTGTTGTGGAATAGTAGGTGAAGAGTGGTTTATTAAACCGAAAGATGGTTCCTGCGGGGGTTGTTGGATGACATCGAAAAAGACTGCCTTTTTTTAGACGGAAGGGAAAAATAATTTGACTGTGATCATGAAGGCAAATTCTGGTGAAGAAATATTTTTTTTTACTTAGATCTGTGACTTGTAACGTGTGTATTACCCTTCGCAGGCAAGTCCTTGCGTTTCAGGCTTTTGCGGCTGTTGCCAGAGCAAGGGTCCGAAACAGCGGCTCTTAAAACGGTGACTGTAATCTATGTGGTTAGCTGGCTGATAGATATTATGGATGACCACCCTCATTTATCGTGGGCTGGTTACCAGAATAAGTTATGTTATACTATAACTGTTAACTTGACCATGAAGGGGTCATCCTATGATAAGCTCATCGTAATCATTAATTGTGACTTTTCGAATAGAATAGTTTGAGCGATGAATTTCAACAGAGCAAGTGCCATCATCAAAAAAAGTTTCAATCTCGTAATCTAAAACACCGTCTTTGTAAATGTCTGCGTAAAGTTTTCCAAGTCGCTCAGTTCTATCAGAATACTTTTTCCAATTATTGTTAGGAATATCAATACTTTTAATAAGAGCTTTAGGATACTGTTTTGTAACGTAAAAGATTTTTTCTTTTAGTACTGTTTCAATTTGTAAATCTTTACTTGAACCTATAACGTATTCAAGAGTGTCGTCTTTCCAATTAAACCCCAATCCTTCAAGTTTGCAAGTTGTAAAAGTTTTACGCATAAAATCCCAAAAGTTACCAATAGATTCATATTGTTCGCCATGGGCACAATCAAAAACCAAGCTAAATACCAATAAATTTCCTATACATATTGACCTCGTTTATAGTAGTATACTACTTTTTATTGCTATTTGAACAATCTTAAAATAAAAAATGTTTCGAATTAATAAGGATTACAAAGTTTGGTTTGATAGAAAATAGGCTCTTCAGACATTTTCGGGTGTTTTTTCGTAACATTCTAAGCTATTAACAACTGTTAAAGAGTATAGTTCTATTTATTTAAAAAGATTAGCCATGATGCCTTGGGCGACCTACTTTTGTCCAAGGCAACAAAAGTAGGCAAACCGCATAGATATATAACTTGGCAAAGCCGAAGGCTAAATACCATACGGTTAAGAATGAAATGACAAAAATGCCTGGGAGCCCCGCACTGGCGCT
>JAAYYB010000238.1 GCA_012515615.1 Fibrobacter sp. | reverse complement strand
CGATGAGGTGTTTGAGACGATTGGTATCCGCTCCTCGGTATTGTCTTATCTCTCGCCTTTCTCTGCTTTCAGGCATCGTTTCCCGTGGCTTGTACCTACACTGCTCAGCGGCGTCTCCTGCGCAGTACTTTCCTCTCTGTTTGAATCGACTATTGCTGAAAGCATGGTCCTTGCTTTCTTTTTAACCCTTATACTCGGGCTGGGTGAAAGTGTTGGTATTCAGTCTTTGACAATTACAATCAGAAAACTACATGTTGAGTGGCCTACCTGGCGCTGGTTTATCAAGGCTGCAAAGAAAGAGGTGATAACTTCATTGCTCTTAGGCCTGTGCACCGGGTCCATTATTGCGGGTATCATTTTCTTCTGGAAAGGGACTCTCATAACCGGGGCTGCTGTGGGGTTAAGTATCGTACTGTCCCTTTTGACTGCTACTTTTTTCGGGCTCGCTGTTCCTGCGCTTCTTCATAAAACCAGGCTCGATCCAAAAGTTTCTGCCGGTCCTCTGGTTCTTGGATTGGCAGATCTCTTTACATTGTTTTTCTATTTTTCTATGGCGAAGATGATATTATAGAGGCTTTTTGACAAGCTTTCATTTCAACTCAAACTGAAGTTCTCTGGAGACATTATGAACGTACTCTGGCTTTTACTGGGAGCTGTTTTTGTACTGATTTTAGCATACCGTTTTTATTCAGGTTTTATTTCTAAAGTTCTTGGTGAAGATCCTTCGCGGGTTACACCTGCGGTAGAGTTCAAAGATGGTGTTGATTACTGTCCCACAAAGAGCCCAGTCGTTTTTGCACACCATTTCGCATCGATAGCAGGAGCGGGCCCGATAATCGGACCTACGATGGCCATAATATATGGAGTGGTTCCGGTGTGGCTGTGGGTGCTTATCGGCGGTATTTTTATCGGTGCTGTCCACGACTATGTAACTCTCTTTGTGTCAATTCGGGAAAAAGGCAGATCTATCGCTGAGATCGCGCGAAGATCACTGGGGGATTCAGGGTTCGCCCTGATGATCGCTTTTACGATTGTAATGATCCTTCTTGTCACCTCTTCTTTTCTGGTTGCATCCGCAACCTCTCTGACCTCCCTGGTTTCTCTTGAGACGATGAAGCTTCCGGCAGACCAGAATCTGCTGAAGACGGTTGTACAGGACGGCATGGCAATGGGGAAGATCGGAGGTATAGCTTCAACATCTGTCATCTTCATAACCCTTTTCGCACCTCTTATTGGCTTCCTGAATTACCGCAGGAACGTTAGTTTAAAGATTACGGTTCCGGCAGCTATTCTTATTTGTATAGTCTCTGTTTTTGTCGGCTTAGTATGGCCTATAAATCTCGGTGTAAAGGCATGGATGATTATTCTGGCAATCTATACGCTTATTGCGGCAGGGGCGCCGGTATGGATACTGCTGCAGCCGAGGGATTTTATAAATGTATTTATCCTCTACGGCGGAATCATTCTTCTCATTGCAGGGGCAATCGGAGCCGGTATATCAGGAGTCTCTGTTGAGGCGCCATCGTTTAATATCGCAGATGCAACTCCCAAAATAGGCCTTATATGGCCATTCCTTTTTATTACCGTAGCCTGCGGAGCCATCAGCGGTTTTCATGCTCTGGTAGCCGGAGGAACAGTATCAAAACAGGTTACAAGTGAAAAATCTGCAAGAACTATAGGGTACGGAGGGATGCTTCTGGAAACGGTTCTGGCAGTAGGGGTCATTATTGCACTCAGCTGCGGTATCAATTTCCAGGAGTATACAAATATTGTCTATCCTGAATCGGGCAAGTCTAATCCTATCCTGGCCTTTGCTCTGGCGATGAGCGGACTCATGTACAGAGGTCTGCATATTCCTGTGGCATTCGGTACGGTGTTCGGTATTCTGATGGTTGAAGGGTTTGTGGCGACCACACTTGACACAGCGGTAAGGATCAACCGCTACCTCTTTGAGGAACTCTGGTCGATTTTGTTCAAAAACCCACCGAAATTTCTGAAAACCTACATTTTTAATTCGGGCCTATCGGTTTCTCTAATGCTGATACTGGCTTTCACAAATGCATTTAATGTGATATGGCCGGTTTTCGGCACCGCAAACCAGCTCCTGGCTGCATTGACTTTAGTTACTCTGGCTGTCTGGATGGCGGCTAACAAAAAAAAGAACGTGTTTCTTCTGGTCCCGGCTTTTTTCATGATTGTCACTACGATCTTTTCTCTTGCGTTTCTTCTTAAAAGGTATTTTCTGAGCCATAATTACCTGCTTCTTGGGGCTGATATCCTCATGATCGTGCTATCCTGCGGACTCATTGTCATAGCGGTAAAATCGGCCGGAAAATCAAAAAGGGTTTCAAAGGATAAAAATCTTTGTGCAAAAGAGCCTGTTCAGGATTTAAACGTTGTAAATAAGAGCAACTGAAATTATTGATCACATTACTGAACACAGCCCGCTATATGGCATGGTCGGGCTGTGTTTTAATCGTTTGGTATTCCATTATTATGAAGTATATTATTGTATTATACCTCGTATAAACCTCAAGGAAAACTTAGATTTTTTTGGCAACTCTTCATCTCTAAACCACCACGAAATGATATCAGAAAAAAATTACAGTTCCTTTTCAGTTCAACAATCACAGTTTCTCAAAGGGAGATAAGATTCTTTTGGTGCATCGACAACGATTTTCTGTTCTGGTTATGACCATAGTTGCATTTATCAGTGTTTCTGCAGCCTTTGGTGAGGTTATAGATTCACTTGTGAGGGGCATGAGTCCTGAGGAAAAGGCCGGGCAGATGATCCTGGTCTACTACTCACCGTTCGATTTTCTGGAAAAGCATCGGGTCGGCGGCGTGCTTATCATGCAGCACATGCTTAAAAAACCTGAGGTTCTTCGCCAGGAGCTGCATCATGCCCAAACCAGACTGCCAATACCCCTCCTTGTCACCATCGATCAGGAGGGCGGATCGGTAAACCGGCTCTCAGCTCTTCCAGGTTATAAAAACCTGCCTTCGGCTGCGAATATCAGCGGATGGAGCCCTGACTCAATCGAGTGGCACGCCGTGAGGATGGCAGAAAAACTTGCGTGGCTTGGCGTCAACATCAACCTTGCTCCAGTGCTGGATCCGACGGTTAATGCCCAAAACCAGATCACTTTCATGGGGATAAAAAAACGATCTTTCGGCGATGGTGTGGATCAGATTGTTCCCGCGGCTGGTGCCTTTATCCGGGGCTTTTCCCGTCATGGCGTGCGTTGTATCGCCAAGCATTTTCCAGGCTATGATGTCACCACCAACAGTGACCTGGAGATCTCCTATAGCCAGGCCGACTCACAGGCTATCAGCGGCTATGCAGGGGTCTTTCGTGCCATGGATTCGCTCATTGATGGCGTCATGATGAACAGCATCCGATATCATCAGGCCGATGATATTCCTGCGGTGCTTTCCTCGCAGATGGTTTCCCGTGCCCGCAACGGCAATGATGACCTGATAGTCATGACCGATGACCTCTATGGCGAATCGCTCCGGCGTTTCATGCTGGGGGACTCGTTGAAGAACTACCGAAAGGTGTACCCTGATTCGGTTTTTGCCACTCTGGTTGAGCGGGCGGTGCTTGCGGGAAACGACATGCTCATGATCACATTTCCTCAGAAGGTGCCGATCATGGTCGATGTGATTACCTCGCTGGCCGCAATTGACCCGGTTATTGCAAACCAGGTCGACAAAGCCGTGTGCCGAATTCTGAATGTGAAGGCTAAGCTGGGGCTTTTAGAGGTCCCGGCAGGAGTCGGGCAGTAGCCTCCTGTTTCTCAATTTGTCACATTTGAAATTTGCCCGAAAGGTTTGAATTACAAATTACGACCTTGCGACGTTCAATTAAGACCGATTTCATCTGTTAGAGAATCTTGCCACTTGCAACTTCTGACTTCCGACTTCTGACTTCTGACTTCTGACTTTCGACTTCTGACTTTCGACTTCTGACTTTCGACTTCTGACTTTCGACTTCTGACTTTCGACTTCTGACTTTCGACTTCTGACTTTCGACTTCTGACTTCTGACTTGTGACTTGTGACTTGTGACTTGTGACTT
>JAAYYB010000237.1 GCA_012515615.1 Fibrobacter sp. | reverse complement strand
TCTGTTGAGCGCTAAGGCTTTCAGGCATCTTGATCTTATCACCTTGTCGATAAGACCTGCGATGCCTTCAAGCCTTATCATCTCAACATCTTACGGTTTTTTGTTCTCCCCAACTGCGACTTTTAGGATAATATACACATTTATTGCGGGATAAACATCAGCGCAGCAATAATCCGTTGTCCGGCAGACATCAACAGACGCAAAAGCATAGCGCTCAGCAGGGAGTTGTCGATTTACCGTCAGGATTACTGCGGTTGCCGTCTCAGCCTGGCCGAACGGAATGTGAGGAACGAACGCCGGACCCTCGCCGCAGCAGACACCGGCGCGGCCGTTACGAAGGTCGCACCGCCCGCGCCGAATTGATCCGTTCGATGCGCTGCGCCAGAAGACGCGCAAGCAGCAGGGCGTAGTGGGGTTTGCGCTTGATGGCCTCCACAAAGGTCCGCTTCGAGACCTTGATGAGCCGGCCGCTAGTCGTGGCCCGTACGGTGGCGGTGCGGCGATGTTCGAGGAGAAACGACATCTCCCCGAGAAAGATATCCTCCTCGGAAAGCGTCGAAACGACACGCTCCCCGACCAGAATCTCGAATGTTCCATTGACAATATAAAAAATGAAGTCGCTGATGTCGCCTTCGCGCAGCACGATGTCGCCCGGAGCAACGACACCCGGTTCGATGTCGCGGAAGATGCCCGGCATCACGCAATCATTGGGCATCGCGTGCTCCACTTCAAACTCCACCACATTGCCGGCATCGTTGAACGTGAGATTTTTCGTAAAGGCGCGCGCCATGAGAATTCCGCGGCCGTGCGACATGAAGCAGTTGGCTCCGCTGGTCGGATCGGGTACCGCCCGCCAGTCGAAGCCGGTACCCTGATCGACGATACGGAATTTCGACGACGCCCGGGTGATCGTGTACTCGAAAAGAACCCGCCGCGCCGCGATTGCCGGATCTTCACATCGTTTCTTTATCAGTCGCTGGATATCGCCGCCGCCATCAAGTTCGCGGGTCTTTTCATCGTAGCTGATTCCGCAGTTGCCGTGCTCTATCGCATTCGCCAATAATTCATGCACCACCACCGAAAGGGAAGCCTTGCCGTCGCGGTTGATTTTGTTTGTGGTGTACAGGTAGTTCGCCAGCAGGTTGGCATAGCAGGAGGCGACATGCGTATCGTTTTCGAGCTGAATGGCGGCGCTGATATTGCTCGGGATATCCATGCCGATCACCCGCTGAAACAGGATCTGGCGATTTGACTTGATAACCCCCATTATTTTCGGGACGACTTCATCGATCTCGTCACCCATCACAACATCGATGATGTTGGCCATCCGGATCTCCGCGAGCCGGTCCGCATCTTCGCGCGAGTCGCAAAATGCAATTATGCCCGCATGCAGCAGCCACGGATCTCCGACGATGGTGTCGAGGAGTTCGAATGGCCTGAGCTCCGATGAGGCGAAATCGATGCAGGCGAGATCAGGCATCTCCATATTGAGGTAATCGAGGGCATCCCCGAAATTCGTGATGGGAAAGACATGGGCCGTGTCGGAGGGCATCAACCCCCGGCAGATGGCAGCGGCGGCGGTATCGGTGCGCTGCAGGTTATCGGTAATGACAGGTATAGTGAACACGCTCAATTTTCCGGGTTGTCGTCCGCAGCGAGGGTTTCGATCGAATCGACGATTGTGAAGATCTGACGCAGATCGGCGATCTCAACAAGACGGTCGATATAGGAGGAACCTCCGTTGCTGCGATTGACGAAATATATTCCACCCCGTTTTCCCTGAGGATTGGTGCAGCAGTAGATGATCTGTCCGAGGGCGTAACTGTCAAGGAATTCAACGTCGGTGCAGTCGATGGCCTTTATCGGCGCCGGACTGCGGAGTGTCTGCTCGATCCGCTCGCGCAGAAGACAATCGTCTTCGGCGACGATTCTCCCCGAAAGAACCAGGACCGCGGTGGACGGTCCGTCGTTAAACTGTATTGTCGGCGGCATTGCAGCTCCTGTTCAGACTTGTTTCGCGGGGTTGATGATCCGCATGATCTCGTTGAGACGGGTCGCTGTTGGTATTGATAAGTACCATTTCCCTGCCCTGCCGCTGCATGGCGAGAAAATGGGACACGAGAATTCCAAGCGCATGACTCTCCATGAAGTCGATATTTGATACATCGATGGCGATGCGGGGAACCTGCTGCTTCATGAGTTCCCTTATTGACTGCGAGAACCGGTAAACCTCCCCATCTCGCTTATCGAGCCGGCGACTCTGAGAATCGAGGTAGCACCTGAGTGGTGAACGGTTAATTCGATTGCCATGCTGTTTCGTTTTCGATGAGGGGCATTCTACATTCGCGCATCCGGCAACAGGCCGTTTTTGCCAAGTTTACCATGAGAAAATGAAATGGTCAACGAAAAAGCGATCGGGGTCCGGAGATGCGGTGGTTTGCAGACGGGGATACAAAAAACGTGTGTAATTCCGTTTTTTTGAGCGGATCACGCACGAAACAATGCGGGACGCATTACTTTATAGCGGGAGCGGCGCCTATTTTTCCGATCGTTTTCCGTTCACTCACCCCAGAGATGAATTTGTGATTTAACGTGTTAAGTCACAGTTTCACCCCAGAGATGAAACAAGGACTTGGTATTTCTGTCATTAAGTCATCTCCGGGGCACCACCGTTGAAATAGTTCTCCACATTTGCCGCGGGGACAGACTGCTTTTTTCATTTTCATTTTTCTTCCAGGGAAAAATCTGCACCTCCCAGCATTCAATCATACAGAAGTTCAAATAAACCCCACCGGCGGGTTTCCATTCACCCCAGAGATGAATTTCTGATTTAACATGTTAAGTCACAGTTTCACCCCAGAGATGAAACAAGGACTTGGTATTTCTGTCATTAAGTCATCTCCGGGGCACCACCGTTGAAATAGTTCTCCGCAGTCGCCGCTATGAAGGGACTATGGGGACGGACTGCTTTTTTCATTTTCATTTTTCTTTCAGGGAAAAATCTGCACCTCCCGGCATTCAATCACACAGAAGTTCAAATAAACCCCACCGGCGGGTTTCCACTCACCCCAGAGATGAATTTGTGATTTAACGTGTTAAGTCACAGTTTCACCCCAGAGATGAAACAAGGACTTGGTATTTCTGTCATTAAGTCATCTCCGGGGCACCCGTTGAAATAGTTCTCCACATTCGCCGCTATAAAGGAGTTACCTACCGTAGAATTCATCCTTGAGTCCATTCACTGCCAACATAAGAAGAAAAAAGTAGTCCGTCCCTAATTCAATTGTGTTGTGTTGAGATTTTACTAATGTTATTTTGGTATGTAAATCAGGCAGGGCACGCATCTGGAAATCATAACACTTAAAAGTAACGTGAGGTTCGTAGTATGAAACAGCAAAAGTTAGTCGAATCAATACTTACATTATTGTGGCTGGTTAATTTACAAATCTATGCTAAACCTGATAGCTTTTCATTTTCTGATCTTGGTGCAAAAACAGATGAAAGAACAACTCCCTGTTCAATTAAAATGATAGATGGATTTGCTCATCTATATTCCAGTATGCAAAGGCTTGAAGGTAGAGTTGATCAAAATGGGATCACGATAATTACCGGCTCGAAGTCTGATGACATCGGTTCTTTCACAATGAAAGTAAGAAAGTATGGCCGGTCGGGGATATTCTCACAGGTTTCCAGTGGCATATTATCTGAAGACGGAAAACTTGTGTATTTATCCAGACCCGGATTTGTTGAGGAGTTCAGCGCTGGTTCAAATGGTATCCGTCAGGATTTTGTATTTTATTCATCTCCTTTGGGTAAGGGTAATCTGCAAATTATCATAGATATTTCTAATGCAGTTGCTTCCGACAATGCTAATGGAATTCGTGTGCGGCTTAAAACGGGTCGGGACCTGCTCTATTCAAAACTGCAAGTAATTGATGCGAGCGGAAGATGTCTGGATGCACATATGCAGACACTCGGAAATACAAGTATATCATTGATTATTGATGATACAAATGCCAAATATCCGGTGCGCGTTGACCCTACAATAGGGGATGCAGACTGGGTTAGTATTAGTGAAGTCCCTACGGTTAATTCTTTTATCTTTGCTTCAGTAATGGATCATGCAGGTAATCTTTATATCGGGGGCGATTTCAAGAGTTCAGGAAAAGTAAGAAGTAACTTCATTGCAAAATGGAACGGTATAGAGTGGAGTGCTCTTGGGCAAGGATTGGACTGGGATGTGACAGCGCTTTGTATTGACTCGTCGGGGAATATCTATGCGGGTGGATGGTTCAATCATTCCGGTACAACAGATATAGCTCATATAGCGCGGTGGAATGGCACATCATGGGGCCCTCTTGGATCTGGTACAAACGGATTGGTTTTTGGGTTGGCATCTGATAAAGCGGGTAATCTTTATGCAGGTGGTGCATTCACTGATGCCGGTGGTGTTGCATGCAATCATATTGCTAAGTGGAATGGTACATCATGGGAACCGCTTGGTACCGGTATGAACGGCGATGTTTATGCACTCGCGCTTGATACTGCCGGTAATCTTTATGCTGCCGGGCAATTCGGATTTGCAGGGGAAGTTATAGCCATGGGCGTTGCACGATGGGATGGAACAAATTGGAACGCCCTGGGAACAGGAATGAATAAGGTGGTTGAGGCGCTTGCATTTGATAAAGCTGGAAATCTCTTTGCTGGCGGCTATTTTGATACCGCAGGAACGGTTGCTGTTGAGCATGTGGCAAAATGGGATGGATCGTCTTGGGGGAAAATAGGAACAAGCTCAAATTATCTATATCTGGGTGATCACGTCTTGACTCTTGCCTTCGATACAGCAGGAAACCTGTTTGCTGGGGGATCTTTCAACTATATGGGTGGCGTGTATGTCAGCAATGTTGCTAAGTGGAACGGTTCCAGTTGGAGTGCAATGGGTTCCGCAACGTATCCTGGGGTCAATGGTAAGGTGAATTCTATTACCGCTGATGCATCTGGAAAGGTATTTGTATGCGGGGAGTTTTCGAATAGTGGACTCATCAGGACCGATTATATTTCGCAATGGGAAGGTACATCTTGGAATGCAATTGGAAAAGGGCTAACTGGGGGATATATGCACGCTTTGGTTCATGATGATTTTGGAAACCTTTATGCTGGTGGTTCTTTTACTTTTCAAGGTGATAGCTCAAATCATATTCTTGCTAAATGGGATGGTTCAAAATGGAATGACATCGCAAATTGGGAACCCTTTTTGGCACCCTCCTTGAATGGAGAGGTCGCTGCTTTGGCCTATAGTAGTGGAAATATATTCGTAGCTGTAAATAGAAAAGTTATTCGATGGGATGGAATTGGCTGGAATAATGTACTTGAGACTAATGGTCCTGTCTATGCACTTGCTTTTGATGAAAACGATAATCTTTATGCCGGAGGCGAATTTACAAATGCGAACGGAGTAAACGTAAAAAATATTGCAAAGTGGGATGGTACTACCTTGAGCGAAGTTGGTCCTGGTTTGAATCGAGGGGTCTTTTCGATTGCATTTGATGCAACAGGTAACCTTTATGCTGGAGGATCATTCGATAGTGCTGGATCAATCGCTGCAAGAAAAGTGGCAATGTGGGACGGGACAGAATGGAGTGCTTTGGGACATGGAATTGGTAATGAAAGCACAAATTATAGCAGCTGTCAGGTATCTTCAATTGCATTTGACACATCGGGAAACCTCTTTGTTGGAGGAACATTTGACAGCGCCGGTAATATTATGGCTACAGGTATAGCAAAGTGGGACGGTACTTCATGGAGCGCACTTAACCTGGGTTTAAGAGGAGGTGTCAATACTGTTGTCTGTAATAAAGATGGGAATATTTACGCTGGTGGAACTTTTGGAACAGTTCAGAATATCCCATACGATGCATCAAGCATAATATCAGTGCTTGGTATTGCTAAGTGGAATGGGGTAGTGTGGAGCGGGCTAGGATCAGGTGTGCTGGCTGAGAATTCTCAGATACCCTCACCAGTAAATTCTTATTGTGTTTATACAATTGTTCCAGATGAATCTGGAAAGCTTTTTGTCGGTGGTAGGTTTGATGTAGCAGGTGATAATGTTTCAAGATCGGTTGCCGTATGGGTCGGTGATACCATTACCCAGAATGCTCCTGGTATTCCAAAACTCATATTTCCAAATAATTTAGATACGAATATTCTTCTGTGCCCGACATTAAAATGGTCTGCTGTAACAGGTGCAAAAACCTATCAGGTGCAGGTGTCATCCAATTCGGGCTTTTCTCAAATAGTCAAAGATTCTTCAGGCATTTTTAAAAAATCAATCGCTATCACGGGACTGTCCAGTAATACTATCTATTATTGGAGAGTACGGGCTGTTAATTCAATCGGGTATAGTTCCTGGTCAACTGTGTCGAATTTTACAACCGTAAAAAGCTCTAATATATTGGTTGACGTTGGCTGGAACATGATTTCTCTTAATGTTCATCCTCAGGACACATCCGTTTCGGCGATCTTTGATTCAGTACACGGTCTGGTCCTGGTCAAGAACATTCAGGGGCAAGTTTATTGGCCTGCCTACAGTGTTAATACAATTGGCAATGTTGGGGCCAGCCAGGGATATCAAATCTACACTGGCTCACCTGACACTCTTCGAATTAGCGGCACAGCAATCGATGTGGCTGCCACACCGGTTTATTTATCTAAAGGCTGGAACATGATCTCTTACCTTCCACAATCTGAGATGCCTTTAGCGACGGCGCTTGCAGGCGTAATTTCTCAGGTGTCTATAGTTAAGAATAATTCCGGGCAGATTTACTCGCCAGACTTTTCCATTAATACAATAGGAAATATGCTGGTCGGCCAGGGCTATAAAGTTTACATGAAAAATGCTGCCACACTTATCTATCCTTCAGGACTGCCAAAAAGCCTTGTTGATGTAAATGTGTTGAAAAACTTTCCGGAGTCTAAACATTTTTTGCATAAACTCAATACAGGCAATAACATGACAATTCTTGCAAAGCGAGTGACACTAAACGGGAATAATGTAACTGACAGAAGTGAGATTGCTGCGTATGATGAAAAGGGGAACCTGGTCGGGACTGGCGCTGTTATCCATGGCATGACCACTTTCCCGGTATGGGGTGATAATACAATGACAAGGTCAAAAGACGGCTGTATCACTGATGAAAAGATTTCCTTTAAGTTGTGGGACGGTTCAAAGGAATATCCTCTGGAGTTCCAGAACGTTGCATCGATCGCCTATAAAGAAGACGGCTTTTCATCTCTTGAATTTTCAGTACTGACCAAATTAGCTACTAAGTTTAGTTTTAAAAATGTCAGTCCTAATCCGTTCAGGAATCAGCTTGTGCTTGCATTTGATGTTCCAGTATTAAAAGGCAAGGATATGCAGGATGTAGAGATAAGTGTCTACAATCTCAAAGGATGCCTTGTTCATCAGATTGTCAAAGGAAAATATGCAACTGGCCATTACCGTGTTTCCTGGAATTGCTCAGGGGGTACTAATGTGATGCCTGGGTCAAGTGTCTACATTGCACGCATGAAAGCGGGCAATTTTGATAATAAAGTAATATTTTTTGCGGTAAAATAGATAATTAAATGTAAAGGATTCAGTATGAACAATTTTTTAAAGCATTGTACATTACTCACACTCTTCCTTTTGGCTCCAGCGTTTGGTTTATTCGCACAACATTTCTCTTATACGTCTAATACCGGAAATAATATGACTGTTATGGTCCAGGCATCAATCAGCCCAACAGTCGATGGTGTTGCAATTGAAAATGGTGATGAAATTGGAGCATTTACTGCCGCGAGGCTTTGTGTCGGCTCAATTGTTTGGAGTGGATCAAACGCTGCAATAACAATATGGGGTGATAATGATCAGACAGCAACTATTGACGGGATGGTGGCTGGTGATACGTTAAAATACCGGGTTTGGGACGCATCACTGGCTATGGAAATTCCTGCAGCAGTAACCTATACATCTGGTGGAACAATCTATTCAGTTGATGGTATGGCAATACTTTCGAGTCTGGCTGCATCTACTTATTCGGTAACCTATAATGGAAATGGCAGTACCGACGGGACTACGCCAAATGATGCGAATAAGTATCCGCAGGGAGCTACCGTTACAGTGCTTGGCAATACGGGAAGTCTTGTTAAGACCGGTTCGACCTTTGCCGGTTGGAACACTGCTGTTAATGGCAGTGGAACAAGCTATGCAGGCAGTGAGACCTTTGTGATGGGAACAGCGAATGTGACTCTCTATGCGCAGTGGACAGTCAATCCGACCTACACCGTTACCTATAAGGGAAATGGCAATACTGGTGGTTCTGTACCCGCCGATACGAACAGTTATGAGAAAGGTGCAACTGTTTCCGTATCTGGCAATACGGGAAGTCTTGTTAAGACCGGTTCAACCTTTGCCGGTTGGAACACTGCTGCTAATGGCAGTGGAACAAGCTATGCAGGCAGTGAGACCTTTGTGATGGGAACAGCGAATGTGACTCTCTATGCGCAGTGGAAAAACACATATACGCTTTCGATTGTGTATGTCATTGGAAGCGGCCTTCCTGTTAAGGATAGAGACTCTGTTGTAAATCACGGGGATACCATTCGAGTTACAGCACCAACCAGATCCAGTAGTGGTTTTATCAAGTGGAAAATCACCACTGGTTCAGCGGTACTGTTAGATTCAACCTCCCTGTCCGCAAAGGTGGTACTGACCAGCGGGGATGTGACACTTACGGCCGTGTATGATCCAGCGACAGAAATTTTAAATCAGGCTCATTCTCTGCCTTCAGCATTCGATTTTTCCTTCAATACTGCATCATTCAGTATTCAGATTGCCGTGCCTCGCGTCACCGGATACTCAAGTGTTACAGTTTGTGTCAGATTGTACGATTTAAGCGGCAGAATTTTATGCGAACGAATCAATACAGAATTGAGTGCAGGATACTATAATTTAAAACTTTCATCCGGGAACAACGGTATCATGTGGGGAATTTGCAGGATGGATGCTGCTGGATTTAGCAAAACAGAGAAAGTCTTACTTAAGAGATAGTTAATACAAATGCATCGATACGGTGTTCGCCGGTTAATTTTGTGGTATCAAAATAGAATCAAATGCTTGTCATAACTGTAGGAGCAAATTGTGTTATATAAAGTTACAAACCATGTCTGGTAAGTACGTGCTTGCTTTTATTGCTTTAGCCAACATCAGTATGAACGTACTTTTCGGTCAGCCGTTGCCGCCAGATGCTGTCAACAGGAAACGTGGATAACAAATGGTAGAGTCAATGCAATCGCAAAGGGTGAGAATAATTTGGTCTATCTGGGTGGGGATTTTACTTGGGTGAGTCCTTACACGGGTGGAGGTGTGCCAATAGATTCTTCAAGCGGGTCTCCTGTTCATGGTTTTCCCAGAATCAATGGAGTCGTAAATAGTGTAATCACCGACGGCAGTGGTGGTTGGTATGCAGGAGGTAAATTTACAAAAGTCGGTAATGTGATTCGTAACAACATTGTGCATATCAAGTCTGACAACGAGGTCGATCAGAACTGGGATCCTGGTGTTAGTGATGTAGTTAATGTTCTCGTACGAAATGGTTCATTCATTTACGTTGGAGGTGATTTCGCAACCATCGGGGGACAGACAAGAAACAGTATTGCATGTGTTGATGCGGCGACCGGAACGGTGACATCATGGAAACCTGATGACAGTCGTAATACTACCCGCACGGTCATCTATGCAATAGGAATCAGTGGGTCAAAGATTATGTAGGTGGGGAATTCCGTTATATGGTGGACAAGAGAGAACCGGGATCGCCTGTATAGATTCATAGACAGGGCTGGCTTCATCGTGGAGCCCTAATCCCAGTGCTACATATGACATCGGTAAAGTTTATGCAATAGCAATAAGTGGAGCAAATGTCTACGTAGGCGGACTGTTCTCGACGATTGGTCTTCGTAATAGAAGTTGTATCGCCTGTTTAGAAACGATAAGCGGGCTTGCATGCAACCACCTGGGATCCCAATGCTAATGGAAATAGTGTTTACACGCTTGTAGTTAGTGGAAATAATGTAGATTCCCAAATTAATCCCTGCTGATTCTGCCATTTTTTCCCTCTTTATTCCTCTTATTTATATTATTAACCGATAATAAACAGAGAACCTTAAACAGAAAAGGGAGATAGAGCCACCCTGACAAGTTGTGCTCATACCTCCCCTGAAAAACCACTTATCATCATATATCTTTCTGAACAGCTTGACTACAAAGATTATTGTAAAAAGGGGAAGTCTAACCAGGTTCTCCCCCCTGATACTTGTCCTTTTTGTGGAGCTAAGGACTGCCTTATCGGGCACGGGTGGTTTTAAAAAAGGGCACTCCCAGCATTCAATCACACAGAAGTTCAAATAAACCCCACCGGTGGGTTTCCACTCACCCCAGAGATGAATTTGTGATTTAACGTGTTAAGTCACAGTTTCACCCCAGAGATGAAACAAAGACTTTGTATTTCTGTCATTAAGTCATCTCCGGGACACCCGTTGAAATAGTTCTCCGCAGTCGCCGCTATGAAGGAGTGCCCTACCGTAGAATTCATCCTTGAGTCCATTCACTGCCTACATAAGAAGAAAAAAGTAGTCCGTCCCTAATTCTTCATCTTCATGCGCATAATCATGTAACAATTTTTTAAAGTTTATTTATATTAATGAATAAAGGGGGGAGTTCATTACTCACGTCAGGGAGAAATTCATATAGTTCTCTCTGTGGTTGTTTTATTCGGTAACCATCACTCCCAAACAGTACAACAATCAACTTTTTCCTGAACCGGATGGTTTTCACTGATGGGAAAATCGATAGTCTTAAAGCCTATCGCGTCGGATAGAACTCATACTGCAGCATTCATAGCAATTATTCCGACGATTACCGTCTTCCCAGAGTAAAATCTATCCGGTTAAAATTTTTAGATGGGGAGGGCAGTTATGATCCGTAGCATCGTTACATCAGTATTGCTGCTGTCGGCATTCACCGGTTTCACTGAAGAAGTACGGTGGGCCGCACCGCCAAATGATTTTACCTCAGCAAGCCCAAGCATCCCCAAGGGGACGATAACCAGATCGTTAGAGTATTCATGTCGTTACCAGAAACGTAAATTCAGCATTTACACCCCACCGGGATATTCAAAAACCCGTGCAGAGAAATACCCGGTTCTCTACCTGCATCACGGTATCGGTGGAAACGAAGTCGCCTGGAGCGGGCAGGGAAGCAATGAAGGCAATGCAGACAGGATTATGGATTACCTCTACGCACAGGATAATCTCGATGTCGTCCCCATGATCGTCGTCATGCCGATGGGAAATATGGAAGGGACAAGTCCTGATGCCTGGCAGAACTTTGAAGCCGTTCTGATTGAGGATCTTGCGCCCTATATCGAAGCAAACTACAACGGGTCTTCCGATCCTAATATGCGTGCTATTGCCGGTTTATCGATGGGGGGCGGCCAGACGCTGAACTTTGGCTATAAGAATCCCCATTTTTTCACCTGGATAGGTTCGTTCTCTCCTGCTCCAAATACCAAAGCCGCACAAACAACAATCACTGACATGGATGCAGTAAAAAACAATGTTCACCTGAATTACATCGCTGTTGGAACTTCGGAAGACGCCATTTTTCAGAACCAGGCCCGAAATTACCATAACTACCTCAATCAAAATGGCGTTTCTCCTCTTTATCTTCAGTGGGAACAAGGACTTGGACACGAAAGAAACAACTGGAATCGTCAGCTCTACCACTTTGCCCAGCGTCTTTTCAAGGGTATCACCGCAATGGCTAAGCCTGAACTGGCCCGGATATCTCAAACCAGAGCAGCACCATTGACCATCCAGCGGGCGATCATGCTCGGCAGCGGCAGTGCTCCGTGGGGTATGCAGATTTTCCGAGAAGAAGCCGGCGATGACATAACACGGATTTTCTCACTGGACGGCAGGACGGCCGGTACCGTGTACCGGATAAAGGCAGGAACAACGGCGATAGGAACCGGAGAATAAGTGTATTCCCGGTAACTGCACCCGAGCATGTTTAAGGACATTTTATCAAAGTGATACGGCACCCGTTCCCGGGTGCCGTTTCGCTTTTGTGAAGTCATCGCAGCAAAGGGCAATTTAAGAGAGGGCGGTACTCCGTTTAAACCGGCACAAGCTATCGTGCGGATTATAACAAAGTGAATCTAATTTCTATTAGAAGTTCATTTTCATTTGGGATTGGGTCCTTTACATCACAGTAGGTCAATCTATCCGTAGTGCTCTTTTTATCGTATATTACTGCTTTCATAATTTTTCCCGCACCCTCTTTATTTCTGCACGCGATCCTACTTCTAATTATTTCTGAAAAATATAATCAGAATATGTTGAACTCTTTTTATCCTTTGATATCATTTTGAAACCATTTTTCTGGAACATTCCTTCAATAATCCAATCAAATGTAGAATATTCCTCTAAAAGGTGATTTTCTGTATCTTTTGTTAAACCGTCATCTCCTTTTAGACGAATGAAATCTATCATCTCTTTAAAACACTCTTTATAATCAGATACAGGAAAGCTAAAAATTACATCCGAAAGAAACACTCTCCCATCAGGCTTTAATATTCTTGCCATGTGGTAAATAGCAACATTCTTCCAAAAATCAGGCAAATGATGAAAAGAAACTTGTAGAATGAGAGCATCAAGATCATTACTTTCATGTTCTGATAAATACTCTAAAATGCCTTTGTTATAACATGCAATATTAGAAATGCCATTTATCAGTAATTTACCATTTAATAATTCGAGCATAATAGGAGAAATATCAATTGCAAATACTTTTTTGCAGTATCCTGCAAGTTCGATGGTGAAAAAACCAGATCCGCAACCTAAATCAGCAACAATACTTTCAGGTGTTAACTTTAGCTTGCTGGCGATGTCTTTAACTTTCTCTAAATGATTGCTCTCGAGCTTTGTACTGCGATCATCCCATTTTTTAGCTCTTTCTAAGTCAAGAAATGTTCCACCAACAGGTTTCTTTTCATTAAATAACATTATGATTATTCTCCTTTGATTTTTCCTTGCGTGCAATAGTCTTATTTCCGGTGGCGTCTTCTCGATTTTAATTCTATCCTCTTTACTTAGGATCACTTTCAATTTCGTAAGCTCCATTTGTTCCCCAGAAGTTTAATTACCGAATTGCCGCACGGTGGTTTTTAATGAAAGTATTTTCCATTATATTTGCCTTATTGCAATGTAGAGTTCGCTAAAAACGCAGTATCCGGATATATTCCGTAGGCATTAATTATGTAAACGTCACTGTAGCTGTAAGTGTAGACGCCTGTTAGAAATGCCGGATCTGTGGCGAGGTTTTGGATCTTCGACGTCGATGATCTCGCCGTAGCCTTGGCGGAGGCGGACGAGGTCAAGAAACAGGGACGATACAGTGCAATATATATAGGGCAATGTCCCCGGAAGATTCCTTCCCGGAAGATTCTAGAGGGTATATATATAGGTCAATGTCCCCGGAAGATTGCCGGAAGATTGGTTTGGCGGTAAGAGTAGAAGGGTTCTTCATTGCGAAATATCTCGACGGACAATCGGTTCGATATTCATCCCGTCGTCTCCTTTTTGTCAACGCCCGTATCCTGCGGCGACGATGTTGGCCTGCACAGCCTCGTCGATTTCATCCGACGGATTGCCGAGCGTAATTGCGCCTTCGAAAAAGGTTCCTGTACCGCCGTTGCTGGCGTCACCGCCGGTTCCCAGAATGACCGCGCCCCGCAAGTCCTTGGGGTGGTAGCCGGGCTTTGACGGCCGCGGCCCGTCCCACATGGTTGTGAGCGTGCCCGACTGTGCATTGCCGGCCTTGAGGGTAAAATGGTTCTCAGCAGGCCCTTTGAGCATGGCCGTCGCGTAGTCTGCGTCAATAGACTTGGCGCTTGGTACTTGGAGCGAGTCGGATCCCCATCCACCCTGGTCGCACTTGAACATGCCGTTCTCCAAATCGGCCGCGATCCACGGACCGTTCCCCTCACCCTTGCCTCCCCACGTAACGTCGGTTCCGAAGTAGATGCACTCCATGGTGCCGTTGCCTTCGTCCCAGCCGGACATCTCCGAATTTCCGTAGCCGAAGCAGCAGTCTTTGCTGTAGCGCCTTCCATCCACCACCATGTACATGGCCTCGTCGCCGTTGCCCCTTATCACCCCTCGGGTCGTGTTGTCCCAGACGTCGGTTGAGGAGCTGGAGGTGCCGCCGTAGGGGCTCTTCAGCGTCACCGTGGTTGAGTTGACAATGTCGGCCGCGGTCCACTGCGCATCGAAATGGCAGTTGTTAGGAAAGGAGTCCGGCGGGCAGTCTTCCGTGTTCACCCTGAAGTAGAGCGGCGTGTTCGCGGGGAGTGTCTGCGGCTCCGTAAAGGTAACAGTCGTCGAACCCTTGGTAATGGAGGCCTTTCCCGAAAGCTGCACGCCGGTTCGATAGCCGACGTTCGTACTGAAAGCCGTGACTTTGATGCCGGCAACGGTGTGCCCCCCCACTTTAATCTTCTGACCGTTGGCATCCGCCGGGTTGCCGCCATTGCGCATCCAATACCCCCACCATGTGACGTAGAGGTGATTTTCGTACCCCGATTGGTCGTAGATGATGGGGATGGTACAGCTCGTGCCGGCACAGAACGTGTCTTGGACGGAAATGTCGGCAAATCCTCCGGCACCGACCGGAACGTCCATGACGGCCTTGTCCGAAGCTCGCTGGATCTGATAGAGGGGTCCGTTATACGGTGCATATAGTTCGCGAACCGTGCTGTGGGCAGCGACACACGGTGTTCCGCCCGATTCGTAGATGTCGCAGGGCCCGGCGACGTCGCTATCTGTGTCAGTATCGGTGTCAGTGTCAGTATCAGTGTCAGTGTCAGTATCAGTGTCAGTGTCAGTATCAGTATCAGTATCAGTATCTATATCAGTGTCTGTATCCGTGTCGGTGTCTGTGTCGGTGTCTGTGTCAGTATCAGTGTCAGTATCAGAGTCGGTGTCTGTGTCAGCATCAGAGTCGGCGTCTGTGTCCGCATCAGTATCGGCATCAGCGTCAGCATCAGCATCGGTATCAGTGTCGCTGTCTGTATCGGCATCTGCATCAGCGTCTGCATCGGCGTCGGTGTCTGCATCGGCATCGATGTCTGCGTCAGCATCGGCGTCGGCATCGGTGTCTGCATCGGCATCGGTGTCTGCGTCAGCATCTGCGTCAGCATCGGTATCCGCGTCACCGTCTGCGTCCGCATCAGTGCCGGTTTCAGTGTCCCAATTCGTGCTTTTATCGCCGGTTCCCTTACCGTCAGCACAACCGATTAAGATACCCAATAAAATAAAACTTAACAGACTAAATTTGAGTGATTTCATAAAAAATCTCCTTTTGGGTCAAAAAGAACAACATTAGACAGTGTTCTTTGTCTTCAGAAACGGGTGGGCTATTTGAAATTTTGGAACCGTTTGACCGGATGATTTCTAAGATGATTGAATCGAGTCACATAAAACCGACTCATGAAGGCAGATGTTTCCTTGTGTTTGCCTGACTGGTACTTCAATTTCGGGTTTCGGTGTATACGGTCGTCTTTCTGATTCCTTTCTGAATTCTGTTTCCGCTTTTCAAACTAAGGCGAACGCTCTAGATTTTGGAAAACAATATAAAACAATGCCCCCATTTCTTCGCGGAAATCGCCTTGTTTCCTGCGATTGGGAAACTACACAAACCCATTTTTACCTAAACATTCTGGTGAAGAGGTAAAAATAATGACTGTGGATACACCCGTTTTGGATAATAAAGGTACACTGTATTGTCGATATAACTGGAGGTCTTATATGAAGAATAATTTTTTATCACCATTGTTGAGTTTTTTTCTCTTTCTCTTAAGTGCATTTGCCGTGTTTGGGTGCGGAAATGCCGATACCGGTGATGAGGAAAACTCTGATTCTGATACAGGTATGGACGCGGACGCAGATAGCGACTCCGATACGGATGCGGATGCTGATACCGATGCTGATGCGGACGCAGATAGCGACTCCGATACGGATGCGGATGCTGATACGGATGCTGACGCAGACAGCGACGCCGACGCGGACGCCGACGCCGACGCGGACGCCGATGCCGACGCTGATGCGGATGCTGATACCGACACAGACACTGATACTGACACAGACACAGACACTGATACTGACACTGATACAGACACAGACACTGATACTGACACCGATACGGATACCGACACGGATACAGATACCGATACCGACACGGATACCGACACGGATACGGATACCGACACGGATACGGATACGGATACGGATACCGACACGGATACGGATACCGACACGTATACGGATACCG
>JAAYYB010000378.1 GCA_012515615.1 Fibrobacter sp. | reverse complement strand
TCCTGATCATCGAATGACACGGCGACTGCCCGGGGTCTGCGGAGCCGGGGAGCTTTGATGAGCGTCATTTAACAATGGAGTGCAGGTTTGGGGGACTCGGGCGAGGAACACACTGGAAGTAATGCAGTCGGCGCGGCCAAGATTCCATTCCTGTTCAGAGGCGCCCCCCCCAAAGCGACGCAATGCGAAATGCCCATTTCGCGCGGTGTCTCACGACACGTAGCGGGGATGTCCCGGGCCTGCCGCCCGGGACCGATGTTGTTGGCGTTCTCCGTGGCGGCGCATGGGTTCTTCGCCGGGCCCCAGATTGCTCCATCTCGAGGAGGTCACACAATGAGGAAGTCCGGTTTCACACTGATTGAGTTGTTGGTAGTGATCGCGATCATGACGGTGCTGATTTTCTAGTTTTCGGGGGTGCTGAGGCCTCTGCCTGCCTGGTGATGGAGGGCGGCAGGAGGGGCGGAAGCGGGTCGCGGAGCCGTTCCGCTTGGTTTTGCTCCCTATCACGGACCGGATTTCACAGGAAATCGCCTACCTATTGGTTTTATATCCCGTCTTGTTACCGAGTAGACACTATACCGCCTGGGAAGTCGGCGCTTGCGCGGCTTCGGCTTCCCTCATCTGGGCAAGCTTGGCTATCCGCTTCACGTTGACCGTGATCGCCGTGAACGCCAGTTGGATCCTGTACCTCCCCAGGCCTCGATAGCGGCAGTTCCGCAGCCCGTGCACTCGGAGCATCTCCGCCAACTTGCGCTCCACGGCGAGACGTCCCTTCATGGCCGTCTGGTGCTCCTCGCCCTTCTGCTGCTCACGCGCTTGGTCTGTCAGTTCGCGGTGTGGCCCGATGTACACGGTTCGCCCCCGCGTCTCCTCCGGGGCGATGCATTGGCCCCGCAGCGGGCAAGCCTTGCAGGTCGCTTTGGTGAAGTAGTAGCTGAAGCCTCCCCGTGCCTTCTGCGGCTTACCATTGGAGCATATTGCGCCGTTGGGGCACGTGACGGTCTGGTCCGCGGCGTTGTAGGTGAAATCGGTGGCGATGAACAGGCCCTTCTTGCTCTGCTTCGGCTTGGGTTGCTGGATGTGGGCCGTGATACCGTTGTCCTTCAGGAACTGGCGGTTCGCCCCGTCTGCGTAGGCCCCGTCGGCATCGCAGTTCTGGGGCGTGTGGCCCTGCTCCATGGCTTGGTTCAGCAGGTCCGGCAGGACGGGACCGTCCTCCACATTGGCCGGGGCCCCCTCGATGGCGATCACCAACTGCGACCCGGCGTCCATTTCGATATGGCTACGGTAGCCGCTCTTGATCTTGTCGTTGTGGCGGCAGGACCGCCGTGCATCCGGGTCCGTAGGGCTGGCCATCTTGTCTTTCTTCTTCTTATCCTTCTCCTCGCGATCCTGCAGGTGGTGCTGAGCGATCTCCAACTGCCGACGGAGCTTCTTGGCATGCCGCTCCCAGTCCGCCAGTTCTCCCACCGCGCCCGGCTCGCTCAGCAGCTTCTCGGCCTGCTCCACCAGCCCGGCACAGAAGGTGCCCCACTCCGCCAGGTGGGCCGTCTTCGCCTCTTGCGACAGATACCACGAGCTGTCCTCGCGCAGCGTCTTGTGTCGCCCGCACAGTTCCTCGTACTTGCCCTGGGAGATCACCGGCTTCATGGCCCCGATCAGCTTCTCGCACACCGTCAGGATGAACTTGCGGGCACTCATCAGGGCGGCGTTGGCGATCGAAGCCCCGCTGTCCAGCAGATGGGTCTGGTCATCAACCAACCCCAACTCTGTAGCCTGTCGGTTGACGGCATGCATCAGCTTCAGTACCGTCTCTTCTCCCCAGCGCTTTCGTGTCTTGCTCAGCGCCGAAGCCGTGAACGGCGCGGGAGCGTCCACATCAAGCCCCAGGAACCACTTCCAGCGCAGGTCGGCGGCACAGCGGGCGATGGCCTCCTCGTCGGATACGTTGTCCCGGTACTGCAAAAAGCAGATGCGGGCGAACAACTCCGGCTCAATCCCGTACCGACCCCGGCTCTCATCGTACAGCTTGGCGTCCTGAGCCACCTGCCGGGCGCAGGAGAAGTCCACATACGCATGGATCAGCCGCAGGGGCTCGTCCTCAGCGACCAGCAGGCCGTAGACGTAAGGGGAATCCACCGCGAGACGGGCTTCGGGGGCCGGAGTACGAGGGGAAGGGTTCAGCACTGTGGGACCTCCGTGGCCGACGGCGACTGTTACTGCCGACCCACAGTGTAGCACATTTCGGGAAAAGAAAGGAGTACCAAACTTTCGCTCGAGCGGGGTCCAG
>JAAYYB010000236.1 GCA_012515615.1 Fibrobacter sp. | reverse complement strand
GCCAGTATAGAATTACCCCTCTTTGGAAGGCCTGCTCTGGAGCCCCAGAGATGAATTGATGACAAAAAACCAAAGTCCTTATTTCATCTCTGGGGTGGTCATAAATCGAAGTACTTCACATTCCGGTAACCCCATCATATAATAAAAGTGCAGGTCCTTAAACATAACTAAAACCTCATATTTGAGATTTCAACATGACCCCTACTTTCAATCTCTTACATCTCTTTTCACTCCTCTGCGGACTCGCCATTTTTCTTTACGGAATGCAGCAGGGTGAAAAGAACCTCAAGCGAATCGGAGGAACAGATCTCCGCAAGGTGATTGCGATTATAACCCGCCATCGCCTGAGTGCTTTCATAGCCGGATTTTTTACTACTTTACTCACGCAGTCCTCTTCCGCAACGACAGTGATACTTGTGGGGCTGGCCAGCGCGCAGATGATGACTCTTGGCCAGTCGCTGGGGATGATCCTGGGGGCTGATCTTGGGACTACTCTTGCAGTCGGGCTTTTTGCAGTCAAATTCTACTATGTCGCACCATTTCTGATTGCAGTCGGTTACTTTGCATCGCTGAGCCGCAAGTCGGAAAGAATGTCGGGTTATGGAAATTTGGTTCTGGCGCTTGGTTTTATTTTTTTCGGCATGCAGATGATGGCGGAGGCTGTTACTCCGCTCAGAAGTCTTCCGCAATTCGAAAAGATGCTTCATTCCAGTTTGGTAAACCCCTGGTATGGACTGCTTGCTGGAACTCTGATCACTGCCGTTATCCATAGCAGTGCAGCCACTCTGGCGATAGTTATTACCTTAGGAGAAATTTACTCGGCCGGAGGCGGATTTGTTCCGGGCGCAAAAGAATTTTTCCCCATTGTTCTGGGTGCCAATCTTGGAACATGTGTTACAGCTTTTATTTCCACAATCAGGGCTGATCTGGAAGGGACACGCGTTGCGTGGGCCCACTTCCTGTTCAAGCTTGCCGGGACAATAATCTTGTTTCCGGTTACCTGGTTCCTAGGCAAATTCGATCCTTTCCTGGGCGGCTCGGCTGCGATTCAAATAGCCGCACTACATACTTCATTCAATCTATTTATCTCAATTCTCTTCCTTCCATTTCTGCAATCTTTTGAATGGCTTATTTTAAAGCTCGTTAATCCTAAAAGTAAATCGCAAGCCCGCTATCAGGTCTCCTATCTCCACGAGAATGTATTGGGACTTCCGGTACTGGCGCTTTCACAGGCTGTTAAAGAAATCGCAAGGATGTCGGAGGTAGTGTCAAAGATGGTTGAGGAAAGCAGAATGCTGATAAACCGTTTTGATCAGCGCTGTAAATCCGCAATAATTACAAGTGATGATGAAGTGGATTTTCTGCATGAAAGCATCGTTACTTTTCTCACCCGCATGGGACGTGAGGAACTGGACCCTGATCAGTCATCGAAATTATACCAGTTGATGATGATTACAACGGACCTGGAACATGTTGGTGATATAATTTCAAAAAGCATAGTAATGCTGGCCGAGAAAATTGAACTGAGCCCTCTTCCTTTGTCGGTTGAAGGCAGACAGGAGATAATTGAGTTTTTCGGAAATACAGCATCTAATTTCCAGGAGGCACTGGCTGCATTTGTAATCAGTGATCTTGAACTGGCACAGAAAGTTTATGAACGCAAGAGGGATAACGGGGTCCTGTACAATGAGCTTTTTGAAAGACACATGGACAGGCTTTACAAAAGAAAACCGGAATCTTTGCAGACAACCTCAATTCATGTCGACCTTCTTGAAGAAATACGCCGGATAAATCATTTCACATTCCGCATCGCGGCTCATATTCTTAAGATTCACAATCCAGAATGAAAAGCTGTGAAAAGTAGATCTCGTATGAGGCGGAAAACTCTCCGGTCGGATTTCTGAAAAATTTTCCAGAGCTAAAAAACATTCGATAAAGGTTGCAATAAATGAGCTTTTGATTTATATTGATTCTATGCATAGAAACGCCATTGACAAACAAATAGCTGAATTCTGCCACAGCATCAAGCAGGCAGATGATGTTGAGGTCATAAAGAAGTTGTTCTCTGAGATGTTTACTGAACCGGAGTTAAATGATCTGGCGCTCAGATGGAAGCTTCTCAAGATGCTCCAGAACGGCATTTCACAGAGAAAGATTGCCGTTGAGCTCGGAATAAGCCTATGCAAGATAACCAGAGGAGCAAAACTTCTGAAAGACAGAAAATCGGTAATAGGATCTATCATAAAGCAGTACGCTTAACTAATTACAGGAGTTAAAAAATGAGTGTCAAGATTTACCTGGATGAAAGTGAAATCCCGCGTCAGTGGTACAATATCGCCGCTGACCTTCCCACAAAACCACCGCTTGCACCTGATGGCAGTCCGCTTACCCCTGAGATGCTGGCGCCGGTTTTTCCAATGAACCTTATTGAGCAGGAGGTCAGCACTCAACGCTGGATCGATATCCCCCAGGAAGTTCTTGATATTCTCTACAGATGGAGACCATCTCCACTTAAGAGAGCTGTATTTCTGGAAAAAGCACTCAATACTCCTGCAAAGATTTTCTACAAGGATGAGAGCGTTTCTCCGGCTGGAAGCCACAAGCCGAACTCTTCTGTGCCGCAGGTATGGTATAACAAGCAGGCCGGCACAAAGACACTCACAACTGAAACAGGGGCCGGTCAGTGGGGGAGTGCTCTTTCTTTTGCCTGCTCTTTGCTTGGACTTACCTGTAAAGTGTATATGGTAAGAATCAGCTTTGATCAGAAGCCTTTCCGGAAGGTCATGATGGAGACCTGGGGCGGCAAATGTATCGCCAGTCCCAGTACTGAAACTCAGTTCGGGAGGAAAATTCTGGAGCAGGATCCTAATACTCCTGGAAGTCTGGGAATAGCTATCAGCGAAGCTGTAGAGGCTGCGGTTTCGGACCAGACCGGATCTACAAAGTATACCCTTGGCAGCGTTCTCAACCATGTTATGCTTCATCAGACAATCATTGGTCTTGAGGCAAAAAAGCAGCTTGCCAAAGTCGGGATCAAGAAGCCTGACGTAGTGATTGCGTGCGTAGGAGGGGGAAGTAACTTTGCAGGTATCTCTTTTCCGTTTGTGCATGATGTAATAAACGGGGAGCAGATTGATATAATTCCGGTTGAACCGGCATCATGTCCTACTCTTACAAGGGGAATCTTTCACTATGATTTCGGTGACAGCGCCGGAATGACACCTCTTCTGCCAATGTACACTTTAGGGCATAATTTCATTCCGGAACCGATTCATGCCGGTGGACTGCGCTACCATGGGATGTCGCCTCTGGTAAGCAAGGCGGCAAAAGATGGACTGATCAGCCCCAGGGCAGTTCATCAGCTGGAATGCTATAAAGCAGCGGTCCTGTGGGCCCGTACTGAAGGCGGAATAATTGCGCCTGAGAGCAGCCATGCAGTTGCGGCTACTATTCAGGAAGCAATAAAGGCCAGAGAGGAAGGAAAGGAAAAGGTGATCCTTATGAACCTTTCAGGTCACGGCCACCTGGATCTTGCCGGGTATTCCAAATTTTTTGCCGGCCAGCTCGTTGACCATTCCCATCCGCAGGAAGCCATTGAAAAAGCAGAAAAAGAATTGGAAGCTTTCCCGGAAGCCTGAGGATAAACCTCCAGGGAAAATAAAAGCGTCTGTCCGGCAAAACCGGGCAGACGCTCATTTTTACACAGATTTATCTTTGAATTACTCTTCAGTTTCCTCTTCTGATGCATGCGGCTGAAGGCGCTTCGTTTCAGCAACGTATTCTGCTGTTTTGTCCTGCTTGGATCTTAGGTATTCTACAATTTCCATTGTATGGGTTTCCTCAAGAACGATACGGGTCTGACGTGAAATCCTGGCTTTGTAATCCCATGATTTCAGCACGCTGTCATTGACCTCAAAGGCATCTGCTGCAGAAACAAATTTCACCTCATCGGCTCTGAGCCCGTAGCAAATATCTTCATCCAGGCAAGAGTAATCTGCGCAGTAACGAATGTGCAGTTTTTTGACATCCGCGGTTTTGTTGATACGGAAGAATCCGGTTATTAGAAGCTTATCTTTGAAATCTGCATTGGTTCCTGCATATTTGGTTATGAACAGCAGGTATCTTAGCTTGGATTTGACAAATGAACTTCGTATTTTGCTTTTGGCGCATCCATACAGGCCATAAGTACTGGTTTCATAATTGGGTTCCGGGAGAATTTCAGAAGGCAGTTCTTCGGGAATCTCTCTGATGGGGAGTTCCGATACCGGGTCGCTTGAATAAAAGACAATCATGCCTTTATTGGAAGCCCGGTAATCCTGCCACGGGACACTTTCTGCTGGTATTCTCATGACATTCCCTTCAGTCATGTTTTACTCCTTACCGGTGATAAATGAAAAAATTAAAGCCCGCATTTAGATACGGGCTTAATGATAACAGAAATGTATAAAGAGAAGATAACACTCGGGCATGGTGGAGTCAAGGGAAAGGATTATGTTCAGGGGTTAATTGAGAAAAGATGGAAAATTAATAATTCACAGCAGCATCATTGCATCACCATAGCTGTAAAACCGGTAATTTTCAGTAACAGCACTCTTATAGGCGTTAAGAACATGATTTGTGCCTGCAAAGGAACAGACAAGCATAAGCAGAGTTGATTTGGGCAGATGAAAATTGGTGATGAGTCCGTCAACAGTTTTAAACCTGTAAGAGGGCAGAATAAGAAGTTCTGTTTTTCCGCAGGAAGGCTGAAGTGCACCTGAGGCAGAGCAATGTTCAAGCACTCTGACAACAGTTGTTCCTACAGCTATCACTCTCCCCCCGTCTCTTTTGGTCTTGAGAATCTCTTCAGATGTCTGTTCTGATAGAGTATAACGCTCCTGATGCATAGGGTGTTCACGGGGATCGGATACTTTCACCGGCCTGAAAGTGCCTATGCCTACATGAAGAGTGACATAGGAGAAGTCTATGCCTGAGTCGTGCAGCTCATTTAAGAGGCTGTCTGTAAAGTGGAGTCCGGCAGTTGGAGCCGCTATTGCACCGGGTTTGCTTGCGTATACAGTTTGATATGTCTCCCGATCGCTGTTTTCGTCTTCACGTGAAATATAATGGGGTAGAGGAATGTGTCCGTATTCTTCCAGAACCTTTTGAAGGGTCATTGTTTTGTCGGCGCACCTGAGGGTTACGATCCGATCGCCTCCGGGGAGCACCTGCCCTATATAAAGGCTTATTTCCGGACTGTTTACAATTTGTGCAGAGGAACCCTGCTTAAGCCGTCTTCCGGGATTTACAATTGCTTTCCATGTCAGATCGTCGATTTTTTCCGTAAACAGAAATTCCACGTTGGCACCGGTACTCTTGACTGCATGTACTCTGGCAGGGATCACCTTTGTGTCATTGAACACAAGGCGGTCGCCTTTTCTGAGAAAAGAGGGAAGATTTCCGAAAACATGGTGGGAAATACCACCGCTTATGCGGTCAAGAAAAAGAAGGCGGCTGCTGTCGCGTTTCTCCAGAGGTCTCTGTGCAATCAGGCTTTCAGGAAGATAGTAATCGAAATCTTCGGTGCGCATTAATACTTAAACTCTATACTAATCATCCATCAGTTCCTGCCATGGATGACATGTCCGGTTGAAATGTGAATATCTGAAGGAGAGATCCTTATTCTCTCCTGCACAGTATGACTTTCTCTGGCTCCTTAGTTTCTCAACAGAGGTATTCTGACTCAGGATGATGTACAAAGATCGCCAGAGTGGAGTGCTCCGGATCCATCTGAAAGCCCGGTGTCAATTGAATCCCGAGCCTTTCTTCTATTCCCATCAAGTCAAACAGCTTTTTTTGTTCCTCTAAAGAGGGCAGTCCGGGATATCCGAAACTGTAGCGTTTTCCAGTGCTGCTTTCCAGACCCAGTCCACGCCTCATCTCTGAAGTGATTTTTGATGCCAGTTCCTCAACTATCATACTGCCAAGAGCATGCAGAAAATATCCGTAGCTGTATTTATCCTCTTTCTGAAAGTATTCCCTGCTGCGGTCACCCAGTTTCTTTCCAATTGTTACAACCTGTAAGCCTATCATATCTCCTTCAGGGCTGAAGTAATCAGCTATCGACCTGCAACCTTTGCGCGGCATTCTGGGGAAAGTGAAAGCTTCGAGTTCAGTATGAAAATCATCCTGGTCAAGAATGATCACTTTCTGTCCCTCTGTGATAACCGGGAAAAAGCCGTAGAAACCACGCGGGTCAAGAAGACCCGAACTGAGAATTTCTCTCCTGATATTTTCAAAGGCAGGTTCAAACTGGTTCTTAACAGCCTCAATATAGGCAGCATCCTCAAGTTTCCCGCCGCCCCAGGCGGCTTTGAAAAGCCGATCTTTATTAAGAGAGTCTATAAGTAGAACCGGGTCCCAGGCAAGAATATCGCTTGTTCCCCAGAAAGGAGGTTCAAGATGAGGGCCGTACTCAATGTTTTTTTCGGGCTGACAGCATTCAGGAATCCCGGTTACTTTTTTCTCGTACTTTGTTTTGTCTTTTGTTCCTGGCTGGTTTGTGCTGCTCAGTGATTCTAAAATTTTAGATGCTCCGAAGGCATCTTTTGCATAATAGATTCCGCCGGCATAGGTGCTGCCATCTTCCAGAACTGCGATACGTTCAGCAAATTCCCGGTTTACAGCTGCCCCGCCTATAAGGATAGGAACAGAGATTCCTTCTTTTTTGAAAATCTCTGCACACCTGGCCATCTGTCTGGATGTAGTAACAAGCAGGGCCGAGAGGCCAACCGCATCAGGTTTTTCCTTTCGCACGGCTTCTACGATTGTTTCTACAGAAACCCCTTTTCCCAGATCTATAACTTTGAAGCCCTGGTTTTTAAGAATCGAGCCGACCAGGTTTTTCCCGATATCATGCACATCGCCGTAAACAGTGGCAAGGATCAATTTGCTTTTTACTGCGCTGTTTTCGCCCTTAAGGTACGGTTCAAGAATGCTTACCGATTCTTTCATTACTTCTGCAGCCTGAAGTACAAAAGGCAGGATTATTTCACCGCTTGACATCTTATCCCCGACTTCACTCATCGCAGGAAGGAGTATTCCGTTGAGGATATCACGGGCGCTCATTGTTTTGAGCAGTTCTTCAATGACGCCTGACAGGTTGCGCCGGTCGCGGTTCAGGATGGAGTCATGGAGCCTTTTCTCAGGTGAAAGCTGCGTTTCTTTCGGGGCTGTTTCCAGTACCTGTTTTTTTGGTTCTTTTTGATCAAAAAAGGACAGAAGCTCATTTAGAGCATCTGGATTCTTATTAAAAAGCAGTGCATCGGCACGTTGTCTTGAGCACGCATCAAGTTTAGAGGGCTCATCCAGATGCATTGGATTGAATATCGCAGCGTCCAGGCCTGCCTGCCCGGCGTGAAAGAGAAGCATCTGATTGAGGAGTTTGCGGGCATTGGGCTTCAGTCCGAAAGAAACATTGCTTACACCCATGACAGTCCTTACACCGGGCATCTCCTGTTTGATCCTTCTGATTGCCTCAAGGCTCTGCAGTGCTGCATCAGCTGAGCCGGGGTCACCTGTTGCAAGAGTGAATACCAGCGTATCAATGTAGAGATAGTGTTCAGGTAATCCGTATTTACCGCATGCCAGATCTCTTAGTTTACGGGCAACAGACAGTTTACGTTCGACTGTCTTTGCCATCCCTTCATCATCTATTGTCAAAGCAATGACAGGACAGCCGTATTCACGGGCGAGTTCCAGTATTTTCTCTGCTCTGGCACCACCCTCTTCAAGGTTTATGGAATTGAGCATCACAGAACCGGCATTAGCCTGCAGAGCTGTTTTCATCGTTGATGGGTCGGTGGTATCGATACAGAAAGGCGTTTCGATGCGGTCATTTAGAAAACTGACCAGTTTGCTCATCGTTTCAGATTCGTTATCCCGTTCCGTTATTGCTACACACAAGTCGACCAGAGTGGCACCGCATTTCTGCTGCTCCAGGGCAACCTGCGCCAGCTCAGGGTAATTTTCAGCAAACACCAGTTTTTTTGTTTTCTTTGATCCCTGGGTATTAAGCCGTTCTCCGATTATCAATGGCCTTCTTACTTCTTCCAGATCAACTCCGCCAATTGAAGTAGATACCCAGCATGTCTTTTCCGGTTTTGTCCGCAATCCGGTTTTCTTACCTTTTAATCTTCTGGCAAGTGCGGCTATGTGTTGGGGACCTGTACCGCAACATCCACCAACTACTTCCAGACCCTCATCAGTCACAAGTGGAACAAGAACATCTGCAAACTCATCGGGACTCATATCGTAAACTGCATGCCCGTCTACGTTTCGGGGGGCACCGGCATTAGGAAGTGCCGAGACAGGAAAAGGGGATAGACGCAGGAGTTCTCGAATAACCGGCAGTACCTCATCCGGACCGGTTCCACAGTTAAGGCCTATTACAGAGGGTTCCAGACCGGCTACAGCACCCAGGAAGGCTGTAATTCCACTTCCAAGAAGCATTCTGCCGGATGAATCGACGGTGATCTGGACCTGTACCGGAACTGAAATGCCCTTTCTTTTTATTAGGCGTCTAATTCCATGCAGTGCGGCTCTTACTTCCAAAAGGTCCTGGGATGTCTCCAGAAGCAGGATGTCTGCTCCACCATCAAGGAGACCTTCGGCCTGTTCCTGAAATATTGAGGCGAGCTGATCGAAGTCGGGTCCTTTCAGTTGTTCATCTTTTGAAGAGGGTAGAAATCCGGTGGGGCCCATGGACCCGCACACAAAAAGCGGCCGGTTTGTTTTAATCTGATCCACCGCCTGGCGGGCAATCTGCGCCCCGGCTTTATTTATTTCATATACTCTCTTCTCCAGACCATATTCGCGCAGTTTTGGTGCACTTCCACCAAAAGTGTTTGTTTCAACTACATTGGCTCCGGTATTCAAATATTCTTTATGAATTAAGAGAATCGTTTCCGGGCAGCTAAGATTCAGAACTTCATTGCATCCCGGGGCATCGCCGAAGCATTCCGGTGAAAGAGAGTGCTTCTGGATTTGAGTTCCAAACGCGCCGTCAAATATTACCGGCACTCCATCCTTAATAAGCTTTAGATACAGGCTGTCCATTGCTCTCCTTTATAAAAAGAGAAAATACTTAATAGCAGGCAGGAAGTGATAAACCATGTCTATCCCGACTTTCAAACAACATGTTTCGGCATAATTTATATTTTATTCCCTTCCGGAAAATTATGGAAACAGTCATACTTCTTACAATATCAAATATTTTCATGACTTTTGCCTGGTATGGGCATCTAAAGTTTAAGAATTCGCCGCTGTGGATCGTAATCATTGTCAGTTGGCTTATCGCATTTTTAGAATACTGCTTTCAGGTGCCTGCTAACAGGCTGGGGCATGGAAAATTCAATGCGGCACAGCTAAAGACTATTCAGGAGGTAATCACACTTATAGTCTTTTCAGTTTTTTCGATCCTTTATCTTCATGAAGAGTTCAAGTGGAACTATGCTGTTGCATTCCTTATGATGATTGGCGCCGTGTATTTCATCTTCAAATGATTCCACAAAGCTGCAATTCAGGTAATAAAACGGATTAAACTGGTGAATACTACTGTCAGATTACAACTCAGACAAGAACGGCTCCTAGGAAGTAATTCCCAGGACTACTATCCATGGGCAGGATGGATCATCAGGACTATCAATCTCTGTCTTGGGGTAGTCAGTTTTGCGGCCCTTACCAGTCTTATCCTCCAGTATGGGTTTTACCTCTCAGAGGGGTTTATTGCTTCGCTTAACCGGATCGATCTGGTAGTAGTGCAGTTTTATCTCTGGCAGTTTGTTCTGAAAACAGCGCTGAGTCGTTCAAAATGGAAATTTCTCAGCCGGAGATGGTTTGAAGCGGGCCTGGCGCTCCTGATTTTGTTTGAGACAGCGCTGATTATCCGTTTTGTTGGAATAGATCTGGTAAGCAGATACTTCGTAGATGTAAACGTAACAGCCATAACCGAGGTTTATATTGGACTGGCTCAGATTCTGATAATCCTTAACATCATTACTGAGGGAATAAAGTACAACACTAAAGTAGCGTCACTGAGATTCCACCCTTCTCAGACCCTTCTTCTAAGCTTTCTGATAGTTATTCTGGCGGGCACAGGTTTACTGATGCTTCCCAGGGCTACTCCCGGCAACATCTCGATGAATTTTCTTGATGCGCTTTTTACTGCCACCAGCGCCACTTGTGTGACGGGGCTGGCTGTTGTAGATACCGGCACCTATTTCACAACATTCGGACAGATAATCATCTTAGGGCTGATTCAAATCGGCGGGCTTGGTTTGATGACACTTTCCAGCTTTCTGGCCATATTTTTCGGCCAGGGAGTGGGGATCAGAGAGCGGGTTGTACTTCATCAAATGATGAATATCGAACGAATCGGCTCTATTACATCTCTGCTTCGCAGCGCAGTGTTAATTACCCTGGGGATTGAGGCTGCCGGAGCCGTTGTGCTTATGTTTTTATGGGCGGACCAGGGGTGGACCATTGGTCAACTGGCCTACAGATCGGTTTTTCACTCTATTTCTGCATTCTGCAATGCCGGTTTCTCTACATTCAGCGCAAGCATGGTTCCGTTCCGGAATGATCCCGGAGTGCTTTTATGCATCTCTGCTCTGGTGGTATTGGGTGGACTTGGGTTTATGGTTTTGATGGATCTTACGGGAACAGTTAAAAATATGCGAAGCTCCCGGAGATACAAGCTGAGTATTCAGACCAGGATGGTCCTGATCATCAGCACGATACTTACTTTTGGTGGTTTTGCAGTCCTGCTGTTACTTGATAATAGCAACGAAGGCTTTCTCCGGATTTTGACAGCTTTTTTTAATTCTGTAACGGCCCGTAGCGGCGGGTTTAATACCGTGGATATGGCTTCTTTAAATATTCCATCTGCCCTGATTTTGATAATGCTGATGTTTATCGGGGCATCACCCGGTTCCACCGGCGGCGGAATAAAGACGACCACTTTGGGGGTCTTGTGGGCGAGCATAATTTCCATAATAACAGGGCAGAATCGTATAATAATTTTTAAACGCCGGTTGCCGTTTCTTGTACTTAACCGTGCGCTTGTGGTATTTGCGTTTTCAGTGATGTTTTTAGCTATAGTGATCTTTTTATTGAGCATTACTGAAAATGCAAGAGGGATTGACATTGTATTTGAAGCTGTCTCGGCATTCGGCACTGTAGGTCTGTCAAGAGGACTCACTCCTTATTTGTCGGTTGCCGGTAAAATAGTAATAGTTGTCTCGATGTTTATCGGGAGGCTTGGGGCTCTTACTCTGGCATTTGCGATCACCGCTTCAAATGAGCAACCCGCCAAGAGGATCGAGTACCCGTCTGAATCAGTTATGATTGGGTAATACCGGAGGAATAGATGGATAAATTTATAATTGTGGGGCTTGGAGTATTTGGCCGGTCGCTGGCTGAAAACCTCATTCAAAAAGGGACTGAAGTTATAGCCGTGGACCGTAATATGGAGCTCATCGAAGAGGTTCGGGATCTTGTAACCTATGCCGTTTGCATGGACAGTACAGATGAGAAATCTCTTGAATCTCTGGGGCTCAAGGATGTCGATGTGGGGATCGTCTGTATAGGGGAGGATTTCGAGGCAAATCTTCTTACATCCGTGCTTTTGAAGCATAACGGAGTAAAGAAAGTCATTTCACGCGCTTCTGATCCGCTACATATTAAAATTCTCAAGGCGGTAGGCATTGACCAGATCGTTACCCCCGGAGTGGAAACAGCAGAGAAGCTTGCGTATGGGCTCATTCACAAAAGCCTCCTTGACATCAGTTATATAAGTGAGACTACTGCAGCGGCAAAAATCAGTATTCCTCCAAGCTTTGCAGGCAAGACCCTTGGCAAACTGAATCTTCGTGCCCGGTTCGGGATAAACGTAGTCGCAATCCACCGCATGGTTGAGGTGCAGGGGAAAGAAGGATCTGAGAAGGTTGAGAAAGTAATAAGCAATATTCCCGGTGCCGATACCGTAATTGAATCAAATGACATACTGGTTGTTATCGGCGAGACTGAGAATCTCGACAAGGTGATGAGAACCCTGTGAGTATGGTTACGGTTTGATTTATTTAACTGAGCCTGTGGTTTCCTTTAATCAGTTATTACGGCTACGCTAACGATCCCTTTCTGGAGGAATATATCTAATGGAAAAGCGAATGATTATCCCTGACGAAAACTCATTGGAGCTTTATCTCAAAGAGATAAGCAGAAATGCGGCTCTTCCGGCAGAAGAGGAAGCCAAACTTGCAGTCAGGATAAGAAAGGGTGATAAAAAAGCACTGGAAAAACTGATTAAGGCTAATTTGCGGTTCGTGGTAAGCGTGGCCAGAAATTATCAGAACCAGGGGTTGCCGCTGGGGGAGCTGATCAGTGAAGGAAATCTTGGGCTGATTCAGGCCGCCAAGCGTTTCGATGAAAAGCGTAATTTCAAGTTTATCTCTTATGCCGTGTGGTGGATCAGGCAGGCGATTTTAAGGGCCCTGGCCGACCGCTCCAGAATTACAAGAGTTCCTTTAAACCGTATCGGTATCATTCATAAAGTGGGAAGAACCCAGTGTAAACTTGAACAGAAATACCGCAGGATGCCTTCTGTAGAGGAAATTGCCCAGGAACTGAAGCTCAGTGTGAATGAAATTCTGGAGATTCAGAAGATAGGTAACAGATATCTCTCTCTTGATACACCAGTTCAAGCCGATGACAGCTCTGAGCTTATCGACCTTCTTCAGGACGAAAACCAGGAACTTCCAGACAGTCATCTTATCGAGATGTCGGTTCAGCAGGGAATAAACCGGATTCTCGACACTCTTAACGACCGCGAAAAAAGGGTTCTGAAGCTTTATTTTGGAGTAGGCGAGGACACTCCTCATACTCTTGATGAGATCGGTAGAAGGCTTCACTTGACCCGTGAAAGAGTCCGCCAGATCAAGGAGAAAGCCATCCACAGGCTCAAAAACTCCTACCGCAACAGGTATCTGAAGGTCTTTACCGACTGAGTCTGTCGATACTTACTGCACTTGCCTTATCTTTATGTTTTGACATAATCGGGGTGGGTGCAAGACTCAGAACACCAGCTGATTTCTGCCCGCGGTTGACAATGTGTTCCAAAATCAGAGTGATTTACATTTTCAGTACCGCACACTTTTTCCCCAAGCTATAAATATGTACACCTCAATTGTGTCCCGGGTGATCGGGCCGATCTTTAATTTGCCTCGATCTGTGACGGTTATTTAATCTATTAACACGCTTAACCTAAACCTTGATTTGAGGGGGTAAATCGCATGCGGACGTTTAAATTCTTTCTGATATCTCTCTTTATCGTCGGACACGCTTTCAGCGAATCCGTAGCGGTATTTCCTGTTCATGGTGTAAATGTCGACAGAAGTTTTGCCGATGCATTCGGGATGCTTCTGGCTAATAAGTATTCAAACGTTTCCAATCTTGAGGTAATAAATCCACCTAAAGCGGCAAGAGCAATCGATATCGACAACGACCTGGTTGCCGCGGCAAAGAAATTAGGAGTCAGTGAGTACTTGGAGATTGATGCGGTAGGACTATATGTAAGCAGAAAAGAAGTAAAGGAATTTATAACTGATTCCTCTGGTGGACAGAGGATTATCGTTCAGGTGAACAATAGTGATGATGACGATGATGATGATGACGACGACGATGACGATGATCAGAAATTGCTGGACAATGGCAAAACTGTAGTTACAGTGACCAGAAGAGACCTGAATGGAAAAACTATTCATAAAGCAGAAATGACACTTGTTACATATGGTGACATTGAAGAATCAACAGACAGGATTTCTCTTGCTCTCTGGAAAAAGATCTCTGTGGAGGAAACCCGTGGTTTGTATAATGTGACCAGAAGAGAGGGAATGGGTCATAACAAGACATTCATTTCCAGTCACAAAGGTTTCAAATTCGGGATGAGCTATGCAACATCTTTTATAAGAGAGTTCAGTCCACTCGTGAACATCGGTTTCAATTACAAAGCTGAAGGTGAAAAGTTCTTTCTTGAATTTGGTGCCGGGGGAAAGTTCCCCAGAGATCTGTTTGTTACTGATGTAAGGCAGTATGGAGGCGTTTACTTTGAGATAGGGGGCAGCTATTATATACTCAATAAAATCATCGGTGTATATCTTGGCGGAGGGTTCATTCCTTTCATCGATTTTTTAAACACTACTCAGATGGGATTGGAACCGTTTGTTCAGATTGGAGTAATGGCTCCCAGAAACTCGAAGATGAGGTTTTATTCTGATATCCGTATTGCCCAGAATGTTCTGGCAGTCATGTCAGGCAGTAGTGATTATGATTCCTATTATGATGACACGATTCCACCATCAAGAAAAAAGGACTGGCCGACAGAATTCGGTATAGAATTCGGCCTTGCTTTCTGAAAAGCTTAAGTGATTTCAGAACCGCCTTTTCATAGAATAGGCGGTTCTTTTATGTACGCCAGGCAATCACCTGTTT
>JAAYYB010000235.1 GCA_012515615.1 Fibrobacter sp. | reverse complement strand
TGGCTGTTATCCTGATATTTTCCTGATGGATACTGCTGAAGCAGATCGCTGAAAATCTCTATGGCATCATCATACCGTCTTGTATTGTAAACCTGGAGTCCTCTCTGATAAAGATCATATTCAGGAGAGGAGATAACAGCTGTTGCAGAAGTGGGAGAGAAAGTCGGTCCCGGACCGGAGCTTTTTTTTGCGGAACGTAAAGGAGCAGTCTCAAGAGCCTGTACCTGAGCTGCCAGATCCTTGTAAGCTTCAACCAGAAGAGCCAGACGGCTTTCGAGCTCTTCGATTTTTGCTCCGGAGACACTGGATATTTCCTCTGAAAGCAGAATTATCTTATTATCAATTTCAGTAACTTTTGCGCTAAGCACATCCACATCGAGCTTGGCTTCTTGAGCCAGTTTGAGTGCCTCATCAGAATTTTCCTTGACCTGAATGACATCGATTTCCGGCAGCAGAGCTTCTGTTTCCAGCTGACTGGCAGATCCGGCACATCCTGTAATAACCGCGGCAGCAGCAGCAAATGTCGTTAAAACCGCACATTTTGACATTTAGAGAACCTTTCTTCGATATATGACGGCAGCACTAAACCGGAAAATGTGCATCAGAGCCCCTAAAGGCTCTGGTCTGCTTTACCGGCTGCAATAATTAATATTATACATTGAATGGAAAAAACGGTCAACGAGACCTTTTTCTGGTAGCGGATACCACATTTCCACTTCCGGTAACAATCTCATACCACCTGAGCAGGTGATTTTTTACGGGGCTGTTTTCTCCTCTGATCTCAAGCAGACGATTGTGAATTCGTCTGGCCTGCAGAATAAAGGCTTCAAGATTGGCCTCAATGAGCTGCGGAAAAGCCGAACCGTCGGTTTCAAGAGAAAAGAACGGGAAATTCTCAATATCCTTAAACTTTTCTGTTATGCTGCCGCAATCCTGCATACGCATCCTGCCTTCTACAGTCATCTCTTTTTTAAGTATCGACTCCGCGACTCTTGAGGGCATACACCCAAAGGGGCCGATTGCAATCACGCCACAGGAGTCATGAAGTATTTCCCTGAGCGCGAGTCCAACGGTCAGAATAGCTTCGCCACGAAAATTTTCATTTACAAGATGCTTTGCGCATTTTATGGTTTCTGCAACATCGATCATTTCAAATTTGTAAAGACCACTTTCTGAAAGAATTGTCTTTATCCTTCTCTCCCACCAGTCCTGTACCTGGGCAGTCAGCCTCATGCGGACCTGCTCCCTGAAAGAGAACTCTCTTTCGCCAAGTCCTGTATTCACAACATAGTTGCTGTAGCAGAGGTATTCAGCCACCGGAGCAACTTTTACCATAAAGCCGTTGTTTTCCAGATAATCAACTATATTTTTCCTCGAGAATTCATCCCTTCTCACAAATATTTCACCTATCAGTGATATAACGGGAATTTTTGAGGGATCTTTTTTCAGAGGTATAGAAGAAAGTCTGGCTACTGCACGAGCCAGTAAAACCGTGAACCGCAATGAAAGCCGGCCTTCAAAATATGCTATGAAATCCTTCCAGATATTTTCTATTTCCTCAAGAGCGGACTTCTTATCTGCCGCAGCCACAGAAAGAGTGCTTTTTATGTCACCCAGTACATCAGAGACAATAATTGCTTGCCAGGCTTTCAGCAAAGTCCGGCTCCCCATTCCTCCGTAGCCGTTTTCGTCTGTAATGGTAAAAACGGCAGCATCGGGAATGCGTTCCTTTTCTATTACCTGCTCCAGCGCCCTGCAGTATTGACCGAGCCTGCAGGGACCTCCTCCTGTTGCCATGAAAAACAGCGTCACTTTTTTACGTTCAGGGTTATTCCTGATGTATTCCAGGAAAGATCCTGTAGTGATGATGTACGGGAGGCATTCTTTACATGTGGTATTTCTGCGTCCTTCAAGAAGAGTACTCTTGTCGGCTACAGGAAGAGCCCTGGCATCGATCCCCATCGAGCGCAATATGGCCCCCACAGTCTCTGTGCTGTACCGGCCCATGGATGGAAGCACAATCTCCACATTCGAGCTTTTCAGGTCATACTCCTTGCCCGAAGAGGAGATCACCTTTATCTCTTTTCCGTAATTGACCACCTTCGCGGGCCGGAACCGCTTTACGCCATCACTATCTATCCCCAGTCTCTGATAGCTTTTCATTATATCAAGAGCCGCCTCAGTGCGGGTATCTATTCCGGCATCGGCGGTGTGCTGATCAAGTTCAAGAGTCAACGATGGTTTACTGCCCATCAGATTGCGGAAGTATCCCAGGATAAACGAATCGGGGCCGCAGGAAAAATTTGTCACATAAAATCCAAAGAGGTTTCTTTTCTGCTTTACAAACTGGGCCGCTTTCATGATCTTCTGCCCCATTGCCCAGAACATCTTGAAATCAACCCCATAACTACCGGCAGAAAGCATATCATAAGGAATCACATAATAACCTCTCGATGCGACCTTGTGGGGAATGCCCATGTTTGCGTCTGATGCAAATGAGCTGTAGGGCCGACCGAAGAGAACTATTGCGAACATATCTGGATTTTTTTCAAGTTCATCCAGAACAGCTTTTCCTGTATCAAGGAGCTCTTTTTCGAAATCTCTCTGTTTTTTGCATGCTGCCTGATATGCCTTTCGCGCCCTCTTTTCACTCACTCCCATGCTGCGCGCCATCTCAACCATTGTGTCCTCAGCAGCCTCATATCCTTTTTCCATCTTTAGAACAGGAGAAAGCAGAATTACCGGGGACTGTTCAATTTCCCGCCGGAAAGTTGTCCTGAGATAATAAGGCTCACCCTGGACAAATACACAGGCTCTGCTGTAGGTGGGCACGTTAGGAACCGGTATCTGCATCACCTGCGGCAGGAAAATGTAATCGGTATTTTTCTTGAGCAGATTGAAAAAACTTCCATGCGTTATTTCGGCAGGAAAACAGAAAGCCGATTCGATCCTAGAAATTCCCTCTGTGTCAACAGCATCGGAAAGTACAACTTTAAAATTCATCTTGTGAAAGAAATTTGAATAAAGCGGATATAAAGAGTGTGTCAGAAAAGATCGCAGGATACCCACTGTACGTGCCGGTTTATCCTGATCCACCTGAGCCTCGCCGCTTTTAACCCCGTACTTCTCAAAAAGCAGTTTCTGCCGAAATGCTACCAGATCGTATTTACCTGCGTCAATTTCCCGGTTCAGGCGAAGGTTGTAGTATTTATTGCAGATACCCCCGAAAGGATAGATCTTGTCATTGATCTTTACACGGGAGATTTCGCATTTACGGTCGCATTTTTCCCTTCCACCCCCGCAGACAAAGCTCTCCCCTCTCTCTGCATCTCTGTCTATAAGCTCCTGAAGTTCAAAGTGTCCCTCACCGCTGATGCCCAGGTCGATTCTTTTGCTTACCTCAAGGGCGACACCAAATGCCCCCATGAGGCCCGGATCGGGAGGAACGATTATCTGATGCTGCATCAGTGAAGCCATAGCCACAGGAACAGCTTTGTTGTAGCATACTCCGCCCTGCATGAAAATCTTTGTTCCCACCGGACGGGATCCCCTGACACGGTTGAGATAATTCAGGCAGATCGAATAAACCAGCCCTGCCAGGATATCGTCTTTTCCTATTCCCTCCTGGCCGGCAATTTTTATGTCACTTGAAATAAAAGCAGAACACTGATCTGTAAAGTTGGGCGGATTTTCTCCTCTGAGGGCACCCTCGGCAATATCCTCGGTGAGCACGTTGAGTGATTCACGTGCGGATTCCTCAAGAAAAGATCCTGTTCCTGCGCTGCAAGCCTCGTTCATGGCATAATCAGACGGTACCCCGCCGGTAAGATAGGTGTACTTGGCATCCTGACCGCCGATTTCAAATATCGTATCAACATCTTTATCGAAAAATGAAGCCGCTGTTGCATGAGCGATGATTTCGTTTATTACGTTATCTGTAAGGGCATGAAGAGCTGCGATCTGACGACCCGAGCCTGTAACACCAAGTCCGATAATATCAATATCAATATCTCCAAGAAGGGATTTGATTGACCTGTAACAGTTTCTGGCAGCACCTACGGGATCTCCATTTGTACGAAGGTAAACAGATGAAAGGATACAGTTGTCTGATTTACGCAGAATAACGGCCTTGGTAGTCGTAGACCCTACATCGAGCCCCAGGATGCATTTGTCACCCGCAGACGGTACACCCCTGTTTGATTCTCTGAAGTCTACAAGTTTGAAAGCGTTTTTAAGTGGCTGGTGAGAACCGAAGGAATTTATTCCCCCCGTAAACAGTTCTTCGGGTTTACCTTCATAAGGCACACATTTGTGCTCTGCGGCCCAGAGAGCAGCACCATAGGCCTCAAAACACTCTGCAAGCCGGGGAATCTCAAGGCTTCCGAAACGGGATTTGAGCACTTTGACCATGGCGCTATTGAGCGAACCGCCGCCGATCAATGCAGTTTTCTCATATTGTGAATCTTTAACCAGATCAGAAATCTTGTCAGCCATCATCGTGCAGAGCCCTGCGGCGACATTTTCCTTTGGCTCTCCTTTGTTAAGGGCATGAGTGCAGTCGCTCTTACAGAATACGCTGCACCTGCCGGCAATTTTATGCGGAGTCCCCCTGGAGGCCATCTCAACTGCCTCTTCAAGTGTCAAACCCATCCTGCGGATCTGCTGAAGGAAAAATTCGCCAGTCCCGGAGGCACACTTATTTCCGGAGTGAACTGAATTGATCCCGCCGTTTTTGTTTATAGAATAGAGGAGCTGCGTTTCTCCACCTGAGCTGATCACAAGATCAGGAAAATTCTTCCCACAGTACTCCTCTTTTAATGCGTACTCCAGCGCTTCCGGCTCAGAGATTCCCGACAGCTTCACATTTTTACGAAACGCACGGCCTGTTACAGCGATTTTGCATTTGGAAAGATCAAGATCTTCAAGAAGATCAGTAAATACCTTGAGAGGATTACCTTCATGAGGGATTCTGGTCACCTTACCGATTTTTTTACTCTCGTTTTCGAATATCACTTCAACACACTGTACTGTTGTAGACCCAAAACAGATACCTAATGTTCTCATGGCTTTTTTTCGCCTCTTTGGTTTTTTTAACTGTTCCGGAAAAAAATTAGAAGACCGGGGAACAAAGCTTCAAAGCTGTCCCGAAATAGCCTCTCTGGTGCACTCTTATATCTTGAAGTCCAGATGTGCGCCAGGTTAGTGGAGATAGATTTCCTGAATTATTAACTGTCTTAAAATACAATGCGCAGCTTATGAGCATCGAAAAACACAGAAATTGAGTATCGGTTCCCATTCCGATGCAAACAGCGCCCCCGATAACTACTATCGAAAAAAGTGACGATAATTATGAGACTGTTATTATATTCAGGACCAAAAGAACAGAAACAAAATAAAAGGTAGCCAGAGAGCATGCAAATTTAAAGGAGTTAAGGCATGTACGATGAGAATGACCCAGAATCACTTGAAAAGTATTCCTCTGCCGTTACACTCTCCGACATGGAGGTCTTCATCTTTCCGGAGCTGATGTATTCTCTTTTTCTGGCAAATATCATGTCCCCCAGATTATGGTCATGGCTTAAAGATCCATGGTTTTCCGAGGAAAAGGGGGGGAGCCCTCAAAGACGGATCCAGAGGCTTAAGCAGTATATAATCGACCATTTCTGGTTCAACCTGGATCTTGACACCTGGGGCCTGACCACAAAGAGCAGGGAGCTGCAGCGTTTCTCAAATTACATCGACAAAGATGTTTTAGCCAGAAGCAATGCGTTATTCGGCTATGAGGGAGATAAATACTACTTTGATATCGATATAAGGAAACATTTCGGGCTCGACAAATACGATTCAGAAGTAATCCCCTACTGGAAAACAGAAACGCTGGAGGCGATGGAAGCGTTCCGGTTCAAAGAGGGGTACACGGGAGGGGCCGGTGAGTGCGTCTCTTTTGCGGCCCTTTATGCCGCGGCAGCCTTTGTTGTAGGCAGAATACCGCTTGATGACATCTACATGATGGCTACACCTCTGCACTCGCAGAATTATCTGGACATTGGCGAAGGGATCATCACAAACAACAGGCGGATTGTGACAAAAAACATGTGGTTCAACGGAACAGAACTCTCAGCGAAAGCCAGACGGGCACTGGAGAATGAGAGAATAACCATAGTGGCACACCGCAGCGGTTATATACATGTAATGTATGATGATGCAACCATTGAGCCTGAGAGCTATAACAGGTTTTCTGAAAAAATAAGCAGGTATCTAAAAAACGATGTTACCTATGAGATGCTTTCCAATTTTCTCAGACAGCGGCAAAAATACCAGTGCTGTTTCCAGATATCGTACAGCTGCTGCGGCAAACCACGCTTTATTGAAGCTGAGAAGGTTTACCATTACGAGCACTCGAGCAAATCAAGGGTCGGGACTCCTACACAGAAGCTTCTCCTGCATGAGATCGAAGAGGACGAGTATTACACCGAACCGCTTCCAAACCGCATCCTGATGAGTGAAATGGAGTCATTCTTCAAGGAAAACAGAGTTATCTTTGATGAAACAAAAACTGTTGAAAAACTGAAAATCTGCCTTCGTCACAGTTGCTTTAATGTTGATGAAGTAGTGCGGGATCTAAGGAGTTTCTGCAGAACGGTTCCCTCTCTGCCCAATACAGACAAGAACTGGAAACACCAGAATCCGATTGACCTTGAAAATATCAGTTCGCCTGAGGAGGCAGTTGAGAAGCTGGAAAAATTGCGCACCGAAAACACCTCCGTGGATCTGGCTTTTTATGCATTCCGGGATCTGAGCCGCTCATCGTGGAAGCCTTTTTTAAAGGCAGCCATGGAACGCAACCCGGTCTGCATACAGGGGATGAAAAATATGGGTCCGGATGAAGCGTATACTGTACTGTCAAAGATGAGAAATGATTCGATTTACGATGGCAGAACACGAATAGCACAGCCTGATGAGGTATGGAATTTCGGAAGAGGCGACGGGCTGGAAAAAGCTTTCTGCTTCATGAATTATCTCAAGGCAACCAGGCCCGATGATGAAATGAAGATTAAGGGCGAAGGGAATATTATTGTTGCGCAATACGGAGGCAGAGAGTATAAATTTATAACAGCTAAAACAGTTAGCATTCCTTCTGAAGAGGATTTTGTGTTCTGATTCCGGATGGGTAGGACCAGATGAAGATTGATTTTTCACCATTTGAAAAAGCTTTGGGTCAGCTTGAAAAAAGCTTAAACTACTATTACTCCGAGATGGCCGAAAATGATTCCGACCTCAAGGAACAATTCCGCGCTGCGGTCATTCAGGCATTCGAATTTACTTATGAGCTTGCCTATAAAATGATCCGCCGGCAACTGGCACAAATTGTTCCTTATCCTGCAGAACTGAAAGAGATGAACTTAATGGATCTTATTCGCGATGCTAATGAAGCCGGCCTCATAATAGAAGCACCTCACTTCAGAATTTATCGCGAAAAACGCAATATTACAAGCCACACATATGATGAAAACAAAGCTGCAGAGATCATTTCGATCATTGGGATGTTTCTGAATGATATGAAATATCTGCTGAATGAATTGAAGAAACGTAATGACGGCACCAGTGAAGCAGATTGACATAAAACCAGAAGAACTGCAGGCTGTAAGGAAAATTCTGGAAAAGCATGTGCCAGAGTTTGACGTGTGTGCTTTCGGTTCACGCGTACAATGGAAAGCCAGTAGAACTTCTGATCTTGACCTGGTAGTTATGACAGATAAGCCGCTCTCTTTGCTGCAATTGATTGATTTGAAAGAAGATTTCTCAAATTCCGACCTGTCATTCAAAGTTGATCTGGTGGATTGGGGTGCAACAAGTGAGAACTTTAAAAAAATCATTGAAAAACAGGCAGTATTAATACACAAGGGGAACAGCAAATGAAAACCCCGTTTTACAAACTGATGCCGTTTTCAGTTAAACCTTAAACTTTTTCTATATTTTTCATATTAATGACTAAACATCAGTCTTTTCCAGGTTCCGGCCGGTATTTTCTTTCAATTGACGGTCTGCGTTTAATTGCTTCCATCAACATAGTCCTCTTTCATTTTGAGAACATCGGCGGATTTAATGATTTAGGAGGAGCACCTGCCTGGTTTTTCAGAATTATAAAAGGACCGGCATTTCACGCCACCATATTTTTCATCCTGGGCGGCTTCATTTTCGCTTCAAAATTTCTACCCAAGGTAGATGAGTTTAAAACCTGGCCATTTCTGCGTAAAAGATTTTCTGAACTTTATCCGCTGCATCTGATTACCACTGCTGCAATGATGATAATTTTTCTTGTCCGGATGCCCTGGGAAAATCTCAGCATAGTCAAGTTTATCTTTTCAGGGTTCATGCATCTCTCTCTTTTGTATTCGTTATTTCCTTTTTTCAGCTATACATTTAATACCCCTTCGTGGGCAATTTCCGCCTTTTTCCTCTGCTATCTTCTGTTTGGGCTGATGCTGAAATTCACTGCGCGACTGAACGAAAGAAAGAGCACCTTCGCACTACTTCTTCTATGCTTTGTACCGATTGTACTGTGGAGTTTTCTATATGGAAAGGCGGGATCAACTGTAGAATGGTATAATTTTTTCCATTTCTTTGCGCCGATAAGGCTTTTTGAATTCGCAGCCGGGATGCTTCTTGCGCGCTTTTTTATGCTGGGAAAACACAAGAGAGGACCGCTTTACACCGGGATTATCTATGATATCCTTATAGCAGCCTGCACTTATGCAATCTACATGATCAATATCCTGCAGGCCCCGGATGGCGGCCTGCTGAAATATCTTGGCTACCACATCTTTCTTACACCGTTCTATTGCTTTATTCTTTATCTTCTGGCCTGTGAGAGAGGTTTCATTTCAAAGATTCTTTCTTTCTCTGTAATCAGAAACACCGGACGCAGCTCTTTTTACCCATATCTCATTCACATTCCGATGATATCCGCTATCACTTATCTCTGCGAACATTTCCTTAACTACAACAGGCTTCTGCACTCGCCTCTGAATGTAGCGATAATTGTAATAATCCTTTACGGAGGCAGTTATCTGTATGTAAATTTTGTGAGAAAGAGAAGCAGGCCGCCGACAAAGGGAGAGGCTAAGGCGATGAGGGCAACTATTAAGAAGCAGCAAAGTGAGGCAATACCGGGCTAACTGTCTGAAATAATAATAGTAATATTAAGTATACAAGGCATCTGGTCTAATCTTTTTAAATGAGTAATAGAGCTATACTCTTTAACTGTTGTTAATAGCTAAAACACCCGAAATTGTCTGAAGGGCCCTAAAAAAACAGGATCCTACATCGGAACAAATTACTGTGTAATACCCCCTACTCTAAACCAATCATCCTTCCCCCCTGATATACTCCAAACGCCACAATCCAGGCTAGCGCAATCTGGTAAACAACAGAGAATATCGACCACTTTACACTGTGCAGTTCCCGTATTACCGTTATCAAAGCGACAATGCATGGAGTGTAAAGAAGGACAAAAAGCATAAACGAAAAGCCCTTAAGAGGAGTAAAGTGAGCGGCAATCTGCGAATTGAACTTGTCGTCATCTACCACTCCGTTTTCATTTGATCCATAAAGCACGCTCATCGAACTGACCACCACCTCTTTTGCCACAAACCCGGTCAGAAGAGAAACAGCCTCTCTCCACTCAAAACCAAGGGGCTTGAAAACAGGGACAATCGCATTACCCATCTGCCCGATATATGATTTCCTGATCAACTCTGTATTCATGGCATCTTCCAGTTCCGAAACCTGCTGGTTTTTCTGCTGTTCTGTCAGTTCAGACGAACTCTTTACAGAATTAATCAAGGTTTCATAACGGTTCTGTACCTCTTTGTCCTGCGGGAATTTTCCAAGTGCCCAGATTATTATAGAGAAAACCAGTACCACTCCACCCATTTTCCTGAGAAAATGTTCGGCACGCTGCCACATGTGAATCATTACACTCTTGAGTGTTGGCAGACGATATGGAGGAAGTTCCATCACAAAGGGCTGATCCTCACCCTTAAAAATGGTCTTGCTGAAAATAAAAGCCATTATGAAAAACGCCAGTGTACCGAACACAAACTGAAAAAGAAAGATTACGTTTCCCGCAAACCCGGGGAATAGCGCTCCGGCAAAAAGCACATACACCGGAAGCCTTGCCGAGCAGCTTATAAGCGGGGAAAGCAGTATAGTTTTACGTCTGTCATTTTCCGATTCCAGGGTGCGTGCAGCCATAATTGCCGGAACACTGCACCCCATTCCCATTATCATCGGAATGAAACTTTTCCCGTGCAGACCCACCTTGTGCATTATTTTATCTGTGATAAAAGCGGCCCTCGCCATATAGCCGGTATCTTCCATGACAGCAATTCCAAAAAACAGTATAAGTATGTTTGGAAGAAATACGATCACTCCGCCAACACCTCCAATCACACCCTCAATGATCAGACTTCTGAAAAGTGAATCAGGCATAAGTGCGGCAACTGTATGCCCTGAGTACTCCACGAGCAGTTCAATTAATTTTTTGGGGTAATCACCAAGAACAAATGTAAGCTGAAAAAGAAGCCACATGAAAAAGAAGAAGACCGGAAATGCCCATACAGGATGAGTAAGCACCCTGTCAATCTGGTCGGACATTTCGATTCGATTTCTGGGAGGTTTTTTGAGAGTTTCTCTCAGGGCACCTGCTACAAAGCCATACCGTGATTCAGCAATGAGGCCTTCGGGATCCTCACCCAGAACCGACTTGACACGCAGAACCGATTCCGCTACGCTTTTCATCAGAGAACCGTCTCTGTCAAAACCCCTAACCTCTTCAACAACACCCCTGTCGTTCTCAAGAAGCTTCAGCGCAAGCCATCCCTGAGGTTTATTAACACTATGAAGAGCCTTATGCAAGGAGATCTTCTCAATGGCAGAAAGTATTTCAGAAGGAAGATCGCCGCAGCTTTTCCTGTAAACAGTTCTCTTTTCATCAACCATCTTCGCGGCTTCAACAAGGAGCTTCCGGCAGTTGGTTCCACTCTTCCCCACAGTAGTCACTATCGGAAGATCAAGGAGTTTTGAGAGCTGCTCCAGATCTATCTGCAAACCTTTTTTCCTGACCTCATCCCACATGTTGAACGCCAGTACAGGCCTTATCCCCATTTCCAGAAGCTGGACAGTAAGATAAAGATTCCTTTCCAGATTGGTGGCATCAATGACATTTATCACCGCATCCGGCGATTCCTTTATTATGTAATCCCTTGCCACCTTTTCCTCGAGTGAAAATGCGCTGAGAGAATAGGTCCCGGGCAGATCAACGATATTAAACTCCCGGCCGTCAACAACAGAACTTCCCTCCTTCATCTCAACTGTTACCCCGCCCCAGTTACCTACATGCTGGTGTGCGCCGGTAATAGCATTAAACAGAGAAGTCTTTCCGCTGTTAGGGTTTCCGGCCAGTGCAAACGTCAAAACTTTTTTTCCGGATATTTCTACTTCCGGCTCTTTTTTGAGATCCAGTCTCAATTCTGAAGGAAAAAAAAGAGGCATATTTCTCCCCTGTTTAAATCTTTTCTACATCGATAAAATCCGCTTCACAAATTCTCAGGCTCAGATGAGAATCCCCGACCTCAACCTCGATAGGATCCTTTAGCGGCGCATACTTAACAACCCTGATCTCAGCCCCTTTAAGAATCCCCATCTCCATCAGGCGCTTACGGATCATACCCGATCCCCCCATCTTCAGCACCTTTACCCTGTCTCCCTCACTGCATCTCCCCAGATTCATCTATTAACCCCTGTTCATTTCTCAATCAATTAAAACGACCTCAATCTCTTTGCTCATTTCTCTTCCCAGCGCAATACGCATTCCGTTCACATGAACCACCAGAGGACCGCCCTGGTTTACTATGACCTCACCCTCGATTCCCTCCCTCATGCCCATATCCATAAGACGGCGCCGGAGCTTCTGATGAGGTCTGCCGGTGTCTCCGGCCACTCCTACTACCCGGAATTTCCCACCGGACTGAACCGTGCTTAAACTCAGGGATTTTTCCGCGGTTTTCCCGAAACAACTGTCACACAGACCATGAATCTGCATTTTGTGGGAAAAAGCATGGAAACCTCTGCTTCGGGCTTCCGCAATTTGAGCCTCTTCTATTACCGGTGAATAGAACTCAATTATTTTACCGCATTTGAGGCAATAGAAATGATCATGGTGCTCACCAGGATGCAGATGCTCATATCTTGTTACACGGTCCCCGAATTCTTTCTCCAGAGCAAAACCGTATTCCACCAGAAGGTTGAACGCGGAAGAAACAGCCTCATCCGATATGTCAAGGTTATTTGACCTGATAAATTTCGAAACATCATCAAGCGATATATGGTGATCGGTAGAAAAGAAGTAGATGATCACTTTTTTAAGTGCATCACTGACTTCGATGCCATTTACAGACAGTAAACCGATGCACTCATCGAGTATCAGCCTATGTTTCCTGTTGTCCACGGCACCTCCCGCAAATCCCTGATATATGCACAGTATGACGGCTGATCTCAAAGCCGTTAAGCCTGGCAACGGATTCTATTCTGTTTTCAAGTTCCGGATCTGTAAATTCGATTATACAGCCGCATTTATCACACACCAGGTGCTCATGATGAGCGCTGTTGGCAATAAATTCATAATAGGATTGTGATGATTCAAGGGCGACCTGAGAGAGAAACCCGGCATCGACCAGATGAGCTATAGTCCTGTAAACAGTGGCCCGGCTCACTGGAATTCTCTTTTTGCGGAATATTGCAATAAGCTCCTCTGCATTAAAATGAGAGGAATTCCTGATAAGGTACTCTAAGATAAGCTTACGCTGCGGGGTAAAAGAGAGTCCCTTGCAGGAGAGATAATCCCTGAAACGGGCACGGAGTGAATCAGCTTCTGTTTTCATAAGCACAACCCAGAACTAATATTGAGACTCAATCTCAAATATACTAAATTTAATGGAGGATTGCAAAGGTATTTTCCGATTCCATCGCGTCCATTTTGCCGTTTTTCCTCATTGGAATAGGTCATCCCGTTATCCAGGTAAGCGAACATGCGTGATTCGCTTTGTACGATAATCATCGCTGAAACATCGTTTAAACTTGTCTAACAGCCGGGGAAAACGTATATTTTGATATCCCATTATCTCTGATAAAGAAGGCTAAAGCAGGGAAAATTACATAGCCTATTAAGGAAAATTGTACAGTATTACCCCTACGCATTTGTCATCAGTCACACCTAAAAAATCAATTTACCTATCGGTTATCAGCAAAAAACAATAGTATAACTAATCAAAAAACAATAAGTTAATAATGTGAATATTTTGATCAGGCTAAGGAAATAAAGCCCATTTTCAGAGTTCGTCACCTTCCGACTAAGAACCAAAGAAACAAAAACGATCACTCGTCGGCATTCCCTGTACTTCTGCTATCGTTTATATCTCTGATCAATGCAATGCCCCCTTTGAAGGATTCGTTGCTCCAATCGTCGATCGCCAAGCGCATCGAAGCCATCAAGGCGATGTCAAAAACGGCCGATGAATTCCAGATTTTTATCAGCGAGTTCTCCACCAGCCTGCAGGACTCCGCTCCGTACAGTTTTTTAGACACAAATCGGCTCAGCAACACCCCGGCTTCGGCCCGCAAGGAACTATCGGGCGTACGGTACCAGGAATACCGCAAAGATTTGGGCATCGAAGCCCTGGCGGGATACACGTATAACTCTGCCTATCTTTTCGAGGAGCCGGAATCCATGTATCGTCATAGCATGTATGCGGGAGTGCGCTGGCGTCTGCTTAAAGGTGGTCTGGGCGAGTCCCGCAGCCGGGCACGTCAGGCGCAAACCTTTATTGAAAGGGATTCTATAGATGCCCTCGATGAGGCCGCCCGAACGCTACTCGCTGCGACGTCCGACAATATTCTGTCCGCCTCCTGCCGCCTCAAAGGCCGTCTTCTGGAGAGTTACAGCAGGTTTCTTAGTGAAAACGTAGAGATCGCACGTCGTCTGTACCATCTTGGCGCCTTGCATTCCGAAGACCTCATGGCGATTCAGCGCGATCAGGATCGTGCCCGAAGCCTTCTGCAGATATCAAACTCCATCGCCTCCAAAAGTACCGGTGGTATCCATCTTGTCGAACCACAAACGGTGGACCTTGAACGATTGCTGAGTATCGCAAAGATCCGCACCGATTCTCTTGTGATGTTCAAGGAGGCCAAAAGCCAGCATACAACAATGGGAAGCGCGGCATGCAACATCAACCTCGATGCCTTTGTCCGTGAAAATATCTACTCTCATACCGGAGAGCTTTCACAGGGGCTTTCCGGCGGGCTGTCTTTGATCGTCCCGCTTGACTTCATCACCGCGCCCCGCCAGGCGGCATGGCAGGCACAACTGCGACAAATCGAGACCCAAACCGATGCCAGACGCAAAAAGAGTATCGATGAAATCTGCAATCGCTACTACGAATACTCCTACTTGCTGCAGGAGTATGTACAAGCACGCTACAATGCCAAGAGGCTATGGGAACGCTTACGCCGCCAGCATTTATCCTTGTCGCCAGCCCAGGCCGATAACGAACCAATGGCAGTGTATCAGAGGGTCAAGGACCTCTTCGACAACCAGTTACAGCAGCTTGAAATCCGCGAAAGGCTGAATCTGAAACTGGTCCAGCTGGCATCCGCGGCCGGACTGCCCGATATAGGCAGCTGTTTCACTCCGTGTACCACAGCTACGCCCCAGGTTTCACCGGTGCGCATCGGCAATCGCGAGATTTATCTGTGGGCAAAGGACTTTGCCCTGCATGAAAACGTCTACCTGACAGATTTGTGCCAGGCAAAAGGTATCAAGCGGATTCTGCTCTCTTATTCGGTCAACAATGACAACGTCAAGGTCCGGGAGTTTATCGGCCTTTGCCATTCAAAAGACATTGAAGTTTACCTCATGCTGAGCGAAACCACACTGCTGGAGCCGCGCAAACGCGCGACCCTGGATGAAAAGCTGCAGCTGATAGGAGACCTGGCTCCCGATGGCCTGCACCTGGACATTGAGCCGCAAATGATTGACGGATGGAAAGATGACAACTATCGGCTGGTACGAACCTATCTCGATATGCTGACGCATGTACGATCAGTCTGGAGCTCATCGCTGAGCGTTTCAATCCCGATCGGCTATCCTCCAGATATTCTCGCTGATCTGGCCGGCAAGGTTGATTATGTCAACGTCATGGCTTATGAGAGGCCGCATGTCGAGGCAATCGCAAAGGTCATCAGGGAAGAGATTGAGGCTCTGGGAACAAAGCTTCACGTTGCTCTGCGCTGCAGTGACTTTGAAGACGAGGACGCGCTGGAGTCAACCGTCAAGGCGTTGCACGACCGGTACGCGATAGATAACTTTGCACTGTATGATCTGCACAAATACATAGAACTGGTATTAATAAAATGAAAACCTTGAAAAGCCGTAAGTACATCAACTACTCCACTGAAGGCAACGCACCCCGGGCGCCCGCCTGGCACGCTAACCTCCTTCGCTATGTCTATTTCGGGATTCTGCTTGCCGCCGCGGTTCTGGCAGTGCGCGCCATCTTCATCCATGTTGCATATATCAATGGAACGGGTATGGTTACATTCAAACCCATTACCATCCGCGCGATAGATGATATGGTAATCGACAGGCTGGCGGTCACTGAAGGCGACGTGGTGCGCAAGGGGCAACCATTGCTGTATCAACGCCCCACCCACAATGAGACTACGACGATTATGCGTAGTGGAACCGGAACATCTACCGATGTACATGAGCGCATTGCCCGCACGGATCGGGAGATAGCACTCAAGATGATTGAGCAACAGTCCATAAAAGGAGAAGTGTTGGCCGTGGAGAAGGAACTCGCACGCCTGCGCCAGCTGTCCTCGCTGGAGGCAATTACCGCCGAACGCCTGCGTCAGCAGCAGGCACTACTGGAGATAAAGCGCAGCCGCTACGATCTGCTCAGCGGGGAGATGGATGTATTGAAGAACTATCGTAGCCGGCTTTACCGTTACGCTGCCGAAGGTGGCAACGTGGCGACCATCCAGCTCAATGACGCCGATCTGGCTGCCGACTCGCTTGTGTATTCCGCACCGATCGATGGAGAAGTGGTGCAGGTTTTCCGCCAGGAGCATGAAGCCGCATTCCGTAATGAGCCGATCCTGCAGATCGCTTCACATCTTGACATGCGCATTAAGGGCTATTTTGAACAGAAGCACCTGCGGCAGCTCAAGGAGGGCCGCGACGTCAGGATCGTTTTTCCGGATGGAACCCACAGCTATGGCAGGATATCAAAACTCTACGTCGCCACACTTGCGCTGCCTGAAGAATTCCAGAAGAAATACGAGCCGGTGCGCCGCAATATTATCGTCGATATCATTCCCGCGCCCGGAGAAGAACAGAAGTGGATCCACCTGGACAGGATTTCCGTCAAACTTCGCATCAAAAGGACCCTTCACCATGACTCATGATGATTTCGTGCCGTTAAGAGTACTGTCCATTACCGACAATCCACATGAGGCAGCCGGTGGGGCAGATCGTGTGTCAATAGCCGCGTTTGATCCGCTGACATTACGTCAATACCATGCCGCAGTTGTCACTTTCGGTCCCGGCTATCGTGATGTCGTCAAACGAATCCGCCGTCATGACGATCTGCAGGTCTATCTAAAGCCCATCTTTTTACTCAACACCCATGGGGGTGAAATCATAGAATACGGCCGGGCAGTTCTTGACGGAGAGGTACAGGGTGGAGCGATCGACCGTTTCCTTAAGGACCACGAGGCCGTCATTACCGGGATCAACACACATATCGCGCAGTTCACCTCCGCACCCCAGGAGCATGCCGCGCACCAATACGGCCTTGCCGTCAAAGCTATCCGTTTCATCCATTCGCGCAATAATCCGATACAGCCGATCCGGTTTCCCAAATCGATTTACGCCTACTCGTACCCCTTCATCGACATACTGATCACAGGCAACCATTATCAGCAATTCACGCTGATTGATTTTCTGGAGAATCGCAATCTTATCGAGGGAACGTTCGTCGACCGGGTGCACTGCTGCAGCTTCTGTTATGCCAGTTTTCTCAATTTCCGTGAGATTTGTGTCAATTGTCAATCACCCAATATTTCAAATGAGGACCTGATTCATCACTTTCCCTGCGGGTATATGGGACCGGAATCGGATTTTATACGCACAAGTAAGCTGATCTGCCCCAAGTGCCGCAAGAATCTCAAGCACATCGGAGTCGATTTTGACCGTCCAAGCCAGGTTTTCACCTGCAGCGTCTGCACCCACAGCTTTCAGGAGCCCGGTGTCGATGCCTTGTGTGTCAATTGCGGCAAGACCATAGCGCCCGAAAAGCTCCTTTACCGTACGTTGAAAGAGTTCAAGCTGACACCGCTTGGCGAAGCCTCCGCGCTCAGCGGCATTGTCTATTCACTTCAGGAAGAGTTACGTGACAACATCGAAGTAGTCAGCATGGATAAGTTTAACGTGGTTCTCAACCTGGAGATCGAACGGGTTCGGCGCTATAAGAAGTCGCTCAGCACCATTGTCCGTCTCGTGTTTGACAACTATGCCGACCTGCTCACCCAACTGGGCAGTGCCTCGACCGCCCTGAGCCGTCAGATCGTTGCCGAAATCGCCGACTTCGTCCGCAACACCGATCTGGTAGCCTTCATCGATGATCGCACGCTGCTTTTTCTGCTGACTGAAACGAGTATAAGCAATGCCAAAATTGCCATGGATCGTCTGACGAAGCGGATAACGGCACTTATCACTGAAAACCTCAGTGTCGGCCTTAAGCTCAGCTACAAAAGCCTGGCACTTGATGGCACCCGCCCGTACAACGAAGTTCTCAAAGAGCTCGCCGCGCATGAATGAGTACCTGCTTAATTTGTTTCAATTCATCGCCAACCTCACCCCTGCGCGATTCATTGAGCTGTTCTGGTACTTTTTTATCTTTGACTTTTTGCGTTACCTGGCAATCGACCTGATAGTCATTCCCGTCAGTCTGCTCAAACGTCGTCTGCGTCGACCGCTTTACGATGAGGCACGCCGGCGTCTTTTCTCTGAAAAGCCCCTGGTTTCTGTGATCGCTCCTGGAAAGAATGAAGCCAAACACATAATGGATCTGGCCTACTCGCTCAAAGCGCAGACCTACCGCAATATTGAGGTCATCATCGTCGATGACGGATCCGATGACAATACCCGCCAGGTCGCGCTCAACGCCCTGCGGCTTGGCCTGATCCACAACTTCTTCCGCAACGATGTCCGCGGGGGAAAAGCCTCGGCCGCCAATCTTGCGCTGCGTTTCAGCCGGGGCAAATACATTGTACACCTGGATGCCGACTCCAACCTTTCAGTAGACGCAATCGAAAAGCTGCTTATCCCATTCTTCATGGACAGCCGCATCGGCGCAACTGGAGGAGATATCAGGGTGGAGAATATCCATGAGGGGCTGGCCGCGCCGCTGCAAGCCTTCGAGTATGCCAAGACCATCTCGGTCGGCCGACGTGTCACCTCCGAGATGGGCATCCTGCGTATAATCTCAGGAGCATTCGGCGCGTTTCACCGGGATGTCATCGAGCGGCTCAGCGGCTGGGATGTAGGGCCCGGATTGGATGGAGATATCACCGTCAAAGTCCGCAAGCTGGGCTACAAAGTGATCTTTGTGCCGGAGGCTGTCTGCTTCACCAACGTCCCGACAACCTTCCGGAGCTTGGCAAAGCAGCGCAATCGCTGGAACCGATCCCTGGTCAGATTCCGCTTGCGTAAACACCGCGACGTGCTCATGCCAGACGCCAATTTCCGATTCAGTAACTTCTTCGCGATGCTCGACAGCATATTCTTCAATTTCGTGCTCAACCTCAACTGGTGGGTATATCTGCTGACGATGCTGTTTTTTAATGATCGCGTCTACTGGGTCCAAATCGTGATGATCAACTACCTTCTGTATTGCTGCATGAATTTCGTTCAGTTCAGTATCAATCTGGCGATCGCTCCTTCAAAGCAAACCCGCCGACGGGACTATCAGCTGCTGCTGTTTCTGCCGCTGATGCCGTTGTACACCGGCCTTTATATACGGTGTGTTTTAACCTATGCCCACCTCCGCGAACTTTTCTGGCGCACCTCGTATCTGGATACGTGGAACCCTTGGAAAGTCTCGGCGCTGGCCCGCACAAACAAAATGTAACCAACCGTCTCGCATTTGTCTAACTCTTTGGGCAATAGAGGAGTCCGGCCGTAGATGGTGTTATTATTACGGATCACTTGAGGGTACCCCAAAATTTCACCTGAGGTGATTTTTTGCCTCAAAGGTAAACAAGACCGCTAAAGTTCTTCTACTCTGGTTCTGTTTGAAGCTATATTTTTGTCTTAGAATCCCCAAAAATCAGGAGAACCTTTGAAAAAATTGCCAATTCTGCTTATAATCCTCTCTGCGGCGTTATGTGCTGCTAATGACTATGACCGGATATTTCTGCCACAACGGAGTTTCTGCAGCTCTGCGATGAAAGGTCTGGGTGATGCGGGTATAGCTTTTCCTCTGGACATCTCAGGAGGTATGATAAACCCGGCACTTGCCTATTCGTACCGTAAATCGGTCCAGGATGTACACGGTTCTGTTTTTGCCTCCTATGGACGAGACAGTATCTTCGATAATCACATAATGCCGCTTGGCGCCAGTTACTCCACATCAGAGGGTGCAATGGCCTTCTATTACCGTCTATTAAAAGACAAAGGTGAGATGAGACAAAATGAGTTTGTGCTTAATATCTCTGGACAGCTTTCCGGAAATTCCGAAACACAGGGCGCGGTAGATTTAGGAGTCAACTTCAGGCTTGAGAATTTTAAATGGGGTGACAGGCCGCTGGGGAGCCTTCCTCAGAGGGTTCTTTTCAGGGACAGCACTGGAGAATGGTCTGGTGATTCTGTCAATAGGTGGTCAGAGGCTAGTGAGAGGGGCTCTGTTATGGAAAGACGTCTTCTGCTGGATATCGGTTTTTTCCAGGAGAATGTCTGGCCCAATATCGATTTCGGCCTTACTATGCGAAACATCCTGGGCTATGTCTGGTCTGCTGAAAACCCCGATACTGCATTTTCCGAAAGGTTAGTCTCACCGGAATCTGCAGATGACGATACAGCTCTTGTACGCACCTATTATTACAAAAACGAAGTTGGCAAAACGCGTGGCTGGACCAGGGGCAAATACCGTGGTCTGGCTGCAGGTATCGTTTACCATCTTCCTCTTGGCGAAAATTTCAGACTGAGCTTTCCAATCGATTTCGAATTCATAGGCCTATTTGACAAAAAAATCAAAAACAGGGCAATATTCCGGGGCGGTATACAGGGAAAAATAAGCCAGAATTTTTACCTGAGAGTTGGATATTCAAGAGCACCTGAATTTTTGCTTACTGGAATCAACGGGTTTAAAAACATCAATGTATTTACAGGCGGGGGAGGAATTGCAATAGCCCCTGTCAAACTTGACTTCTACGTTTCGAATCTCTCTTTCGGGACAACTTTGAACTTCGATTATTAGGGCCTCTACTCTTTGTGATCTGTAAGCAAAGGGTTGGTGTCCATTATCCCACTGTTTGTGAGCTCTCATCGTGAGCGCAAAGCGGAATACTTACGTTTAAACCATAAAAAACCGGGACTAATTATTACCTGACTTATGCACCCGGATCAGTGCGAATTGCACTTATCCCTTATGCATAAAGGCTTTCACAAATCTTGATTTACCACCAGTGTGGTGCACCTGCGATTTGTTCAAGCCTTTCTGCTACAAGGTCTAAACGCACTTCGCCCTTGAGCGGATAGTCAACGGTTTAACAGAATAATAATCAGAAATAAAGACCGGAATTTGAAAACGCAAAGTGCGCCGAGAGCACACGCATAAACGCTCTGCGTTTACAGGATGGAAGGTCACATAAACCTAAAAATCAATCCGTCTCCCCGACATTCATTATCAACACTAGTCTCCCCGTGAGTCCAGCCAGGAATCATCGGTTTCTTTTTCCAGAGGAACACTCACGGGCATTCCGCAGTTTTCAGACAGAGGAGTGGTACTGCGGATGTACTGTTCGTAAGCGCTGAAAAACCCATCGGGCGACTTTATTCCCGCTTTTTTCAAAAGGCCGGCAGAGAGAAACTTGTGAAGTGTTTTGCCATCAGCCGCACCTGTGTATTTATAATTGCACTCACCGATACAGGCGATTGCGATATCACGGATATCCGGTTCCGGCAAACCGGCAAAACTGGAAAGGTTAACCCTTATGACAGCGTTCCACAGGCCGTAGCAGGTGCGTTTTTTACTTGTGACATCAACATTGAAAGGCCTGATTACATCATCGGTAGTGCCGCTCTTTGCGAAATTTGACAGCGGTCCGTCAATACTGAAGGCATCAGGACTGAAAAGGCTGTCTTCTGATACATAGTCTGCAGGATTTCTGTTATAAGCGATATCAAAATCCTGCAACCCGTCGGCCCTGTTTGAAACCAGTCTTTTGTGCAGACCAAGATAGGTTGGTCTGAGATTATTGATATCAGAAAATGGGTGAAATCTGCGGACAGTATCGTTTATTGCCACCTGGCTTCCGTTGAGAATAATCTCTTCGATTACCAGGGACGGATGATCTGCCGGATTTTCAATCAGGTCGTTATTGTAAAGAGTGTTGAAAAGATGCATCTGTTCATAAAGATTCATCTCCAGTGATCCCAGTGCAACCGAATACATGCTGTCAGAGAGCGGGACACGTTTACCGTAAGAGATAGTGGAATCGATATCCACACCCACGATTCTTGACATTTCCTTAAATACCCTTACCCCGGTTACCGAAGATAATCTGAGGGAATCCTTTACTCTTGAAAAAGACCCGGTTCTGTAAAAATACTGTACAAGCCCGAAGGCATCCGGAGCTATCTCCCCGTTGTCAAAAATCGTGCGATCGAGTCTGTAGACAGTCTCCACTCCAAGAATATTATTGGAGGATGCAAGGAGTTCAAAAACATATCTGCAACCCTCAAAAACATTATTGTGATTGTGAACCTGGTACCCTCTTCCCCTGACAGCACTTTTATCGAAGACAACACCGACAGCTTTCCCTTTTTGGTAATCAAGACGCCTGCTCCATGGAACATCACCGGCCACATCTACTGTATCTGTCCATTTCGAATAAGGTTTGAAGATGCCCAGATCATAATTCATGGCATTCATGATAGGTTTGACAGTTGATGATCCGTTTGGAGTTCTGTTCTTCAACAGGCATGCGAGCCGGGAGCCCAGGCGGTCTTTTGAATAGTAGGCCAGAACATTTCCGGTCCGGGAATCCATGATACTGTAGGCATAATACTGCCCGTTAACAACCACCGGCTTTCGAACATAGTAAAATGTGCTTTTCCGGTATTCGTTTTTTTCAGTCTTTTTGTACCTTATATTGACAAGTACAGTATCTCCGGGGCCGAGAGTTGTGATAAATGATGATGAAGGTTCGTGGAAGTCCTCCGGTGCAGAAAGCACTCTTATATGTCTCAATGTATCTTTGGGCGTTGCAGACATCCTGACCTGCTCCCCCTTGCTTCCGATACGCACCTCGTCAATAATCGTTGTATCAGGACCATACCCGCGTTCACTTACAAGCTTCTCAAGCTCCCGCTGAAGGGGCAGATCAATGGTGAGCTTTATCCTTAGATTTCCTTTTTTGCGGATAAGAGAGTTGGGATCAATAAGGTCCATCTGTTCCAGCTGTTCGCTCCCCGACCCGTTTTTTCTGAGTGTAAGCAGCCAGAATTCATTTGCCAGATCAACCAGCGGTCCGTACCCCCCCTCGACCCTTTTAGGTCTGGAGAATGTCAGTTTATCGATCTGCTCAAGAACCTCATTCTGTTTTTCCGGGCTCCATTTAAGAGCCTCGCCCATTCTGGGCATGTCTATCCGGCACTGGCTGATAATCCTGCTTCTGAAATTCCTCCCCCACTTGACCATACGGGAAAGGTAAATACATTCGGCATCACTGAGGTCATTCAGTTTCTTGTTGAAAAGGCCCTGCGCTATATCCTTATAACCAATCATGCCGTAGTCGCTTGTGACACAGTGGTTAAGATAGACTTCAAGGATACAGTCTGGAGAATAGAGTTTTCTAAGAGCCACTGCCAGACGCAGTTCGCGGACTTTTCGGTCAACAGACCTGCTCACCCGTCTCATTCCGTTTTCGTCAAGTTTAGAGATAAACAGCTTGGCTACCTGCTGGGTAATTGTCGATGTGCCGCGCGGAGTTGATTTTTTAAACGTAAAGACAGCATCCCTGGCCGAGCGCAGAGCTGCTCTCACAAAGCTGTCGAATTCAAACCCGAGATTGTTCTCCCTGTAGTTCTTATCCTCTGCTGCAATGAGGGCGGTAAGAAGTACCGGCGGGAATTCACCGATAGTGGCCCTGAGGTGATCGGTCTTTATAACCGATACAGGTCTGTCGAGCCGGTCAACGATCTCGATGGTATTTGAGTACTCGCGCACCTCCCTGAGACGGTCAATTATTGACAAAGATGGATAATCTTCGATCACTATGCCATCAACGATCTGCACCTGTGAACTGTCATCTGATTTTTCATCCGATAGCTCGGTAATACGGGCAGCCTCATTGCTCATTGCCTGATCGGCAAGCACATCCTGCCACCCCGCCCCGAACTCCTTTGACAGAAGTCCCCGTTTCTCGAGATCGACAAGCTTTTCTCCCCAGAGCAGAAAGTGACGGTTGAAGGCGTACCTGGCAATAAGAAAGGCAGGGTACGACCCGACCACTACAAGTCCGATCAGGGAAACGAATATTATCAGCAGTATTTTAAGAGGTGATTTCTTTGTCATTTTGTCCAATGTACGCGGATTTACATCCCGCGGTTCTTTTCGGGTAAAATCAGATTGTTTCTAATCCATTTGGTAAGTGAATTCAAATATAATGACAGCTTATTAAAACTACTCTATTTACCCCTGTTTTTTCAAGAAACTGTTTTGATCAATATGACTTTGTCACTCTTTATATTCCGCCCCTTCAGTCAGGAATTGTGTGCTGGTATCACAACCGTGGCCCTACCCCATAGGCGCCAGCTTGATATTGACAACAACTATATTCAATCGGTTTTCTGGAAGAGTTAACGTCCGCTTCCCAAAAACAAATATCATTATAAGTTACTAACTACGAACCAGGAACCATCGGTTATCTTTTTACAACATAAAAATTGGACTATACACTGATTGGAGCGTATTTTTATAAGTTCACCCCAATGTTACTTCAAAGGAGAATCGGTGATACGGATCTGGATAGTTAGTTGTTTGGCAGTTTTAATGGCAATGAGTTGTACTCCGCGGGTTGTCGTAAAAGAAAATGCAGAGCAGGCAAAGCCGACAATCAGACTGGTACAGAGCGATACGATCTCGTACATTGTCGATTTTCCCGACAACCAGGGCAGAGATGCTTTTCTGCTCTCTTTTCGTGAGTTTCTGCAAAACTACCCTTTCGCCACTGTATCTAAAGGCCAGGACCACAAAATTGTGCTTGTAAATATTCTACCAGAACAAGGTACAGAACCGGGTTCAATTATCCCTTTTGAGAGATCCCGTTTTATTGAAGAAATGATCCAGGAAACTGTTGAATCAACAATTGGCGATTCCGCCCTGGAAACGCTTGACTCGATTACCCCTGCTACAGGCGGGAGTGTAAAACTTTACCTGCACCGCAGCGGAATTGACCCCTCATTTTCATCTCTTCTTGATGTTTTTCCCTTTGGAACAGATAATTCCCCCGGTTTCCTGTCTGTTGCAGATTCTTCCCGCGGAAGGATTACACTGCGCTTAAATGGACGAATCCTGAATGGAAAGAACAAGATTTTTTCTGCGCTGGACATAATCGAACTGTGGACCAATTTTATCAGGCACCATCCCTCAGAGGGGATGGCTGTATTCTACAGAGTTCAGGGGGTAAGAGAGTTTATCGAAGGCAAAGAGGCAATTGTACGGGGTTTCGGGGCAACAGATGAATTCACGATTACGCTTCGTTTAACACAGCCCGATCCCTATGCAGTCCACCGGCTCACCACATCGAGACTCCTTGGTTCGGATCTCAGGCTGGGGCGCTATTTTATCGACAGTGAAGAGAAGGATGTGCTTTTGCTGCTTCCAAATACCATTTCCACTCCAAAGAGAACCGCATTCCTGGACAAGTTGATTCTGCGGAGAGGCGGCGATTTAAACCCGATTTTGTCCTTTTCACTGAATAAATATGATGCGATAGTGCTTACTTCATTAAGCGATATCGAGTACGCCAGGGGCAATCTGGCCCAAAAAGCGACTTTGATAAAGATCCCCTCGGACCGCTATTTTCTGGCTGCCTGCAGAAGCGGTCTGGGCAGAGTGTTGAAAGAACAGGTCGACGTCTCGGATCTGCTGAAAAACTTTGTGAAAGCAGAAGGAAACCTCATTTCTGCAATCGAAACAGATTCTGTCATGGATATTCAGGCCACTTCTGAGGCCTCTGAAATATCGGGACTGGAACAGCATCGGATTCTATTCAGAAAAGATGATCCTGTATCAAAAATCATTGCAGAGAGGCTCCTTGCCTGTCTGAGCCGTGTAAAGATTCCCTGCACATTAATCGCCGCCGATCAGCTTGAATATGAAAAGGAGCTTGTATCGAAAGGGTATGACTGCGCGGTGGGCTGGGTGACAGAAAAAATCAAAGTCAGTAAAAGCGAGCAGCTGAGAGCGGCTGCGATGTGGTTTGATGATCAGGAACAGGAAAGTACACGACTGGCTGAGATCAAAGAGATTCCACTCTTTTCAGTTAATAAATACCTGCTTGTAAGAAACGGTATCGGACTCTACCGGGGAGAAGTAGGCGGGATTTATTTACTGCCGCAAGAGCCCTGAAACCCTCTCTTTCAGTGGCATTCTCTTTGCATTCTATTCCCTTTAGAGAAGTAAATCGTTTAACTTCAAACTGATTTACCGGCCTTTTAAAAGTTTTACTTTCGGGAATAGAAGAGATTGTAATGAGAAGGCAGATTATCTGGAAAGTTGCCCGATTTTCTCTTTTCTTCGCGGTTCTCTGGCTGACAGCCGGGTATAATTTTCTTCTGGCCCATACAATTATCGAGATGATCGGAGTTGTGACAGTATGGTCACTGTCTCTTTTTATATGGAATGCAAGGCCCTACCTTGAAAATAAATTTCTTTTATTCATCGGAATCTCCTGCCTGTTTACCGGTTTCTTTCAGTTGTGCCATGCTATGGCATGCGAAGGGATAGAAATTTTTCGAGGTGCCACAGAGCAGCTTTCGTTTCAATTCCTGGCCACGGCACGTCTGGTTGAAAGCGGTTCACTTCTGGCCTCTGTTTTATTTGCAAACAGAAATATTAAAATAAATACAATAAGAGTCCTCTATCTGCTTGCGGGTGCAGCTCTCTGCGGACTCATTTTCGGCGGGGGTTTTACAGGTTACCTGCCGCAGTTCCAGATTATAAGTGAACTCTCAACCATAGCGATGCTTCTTTGCTCGATACTCTTGCTTCACCATTGGCGTGACAAGCCCGGGCCCGGACTTGTCCGGCTTTTATCATGGTACGCCCTGCTCAGTATAGTATCGGGACTTCTTATACTGGTTTCCCTTAACAGCCAGCCAGTTATTCTATCAAGACATATTCTGCGGCTGACAAGCTGGTATCTTCTTTACAGAGCGATCATCATAACTGGATTTGTCAATCCTTACGATATCTTTTTCAGGTACCTTAACAGAATGAAGGAAGCGGAAAGTGAAGCCCGAAAAAAGGCTGAGGAGCGTGCTGCAGAGCTTGATGCGCTGAGGGCAAATCTGACTGACATGCTCACAGAGCATCATACTGGCAGACTCCTGGAATCTATACTGGTACGCTCCGTTTCTCTGCTTAAAGCTGAAGGAAGCGAGCTTGGCCTGTATGACCGGAAAAGAAACGAAATCGTGGTAGTCGCGGTTCATAACCGCTGCAACCGTAAAGGAATCAGAATACCTTTAGGCCATGGCTTGCTGGGAGTTGTCGCACAGAACCGCGAACCTGCCCTGCGTCATGGCTATGGTGCAGGAGAAAGTTTTTCTTCTGTTCACTATTCAGATCACTGGCAGAGTGTTATAGCGGCGCCATTGATAGCCGGCGGCAATCTGGTCGGGGTACTGATGATTGTAGAGTCAAACAGGTCGCATAAGTTTACATGGGCAGATCTGAACCTTTTCACGATGTTTGCACAGCAGGCCGCGATGACTATCAGAAACACGCGTCTTCTTGAGGCAGCCCGTAAGAAAGCTGAAACCGACTCTCTTACCGGATTATTCAATCATCGCCATTTTTTCGAAGCGGCCGCCCACGAACTTAATCGTGCAATCCGCTACAGGCATCCGCTTTCAGCTCTGATGATTGATATCGATCATTTCAAATCGGTAAACGATAATCACGGTCACGCTTCAGGAGATCGGGTATTGATAGCCATATCAAATCTCTGCCGTCAGTTATTCAGAAATATCGACATTATCGGCAGGTATGGTGGTGAGGAGTTCGTTGTCCTGCTTCCTGAAACACCGGTTTTTATTGCCCGTGAAGTGGCCGAGCGACTCAGGAAAGCCGTTGCCGAGACAGTTATATCCTGCAACAGGGGGCATCTTTCTGTCACGATCAGTGTGGGAATCGCCCCTTTGTGCAGCGGAACCGAAACCACAAACAGTCTGATAGAAAAAGCAGATCTGGCCCTTTACAGATCTAAACATCTGGGACGCAATCGGATTACTGTGTGGACCCCATACATGAGAAGCAAAATGAATCCGACAGGCACAACCGCTGTGGCTCCAGATCCATAACACCGCCCTCTCCTCTTACCTCTTTACCTATTTTTTCCCACAGATATTCCGATTGTACTGGTAAACCGCCATCCTGAACTTTCCATTTGCAGAGAAAGTGGCTGTGAGTCCGCAGACAATTGAGGTGTACCCTGCGATACCGATAGGTGAGAATCCGGGTTTTTTGAGCGCGATATTGGTGATTATCAGCCCTGCGCCTGCTGCAGTCAGAGTGTAGCCGGTCACTTTAAGAGCCGTATACTTCTGAAGAAAGGGGCGGCTTGCGCCATTATTATAAAGGAAACCTTTAGTCGTGCGCATATTAAGCATCGTCTCACCCATCCAGTAGTCAATTCTGTAAGTGCTGCTGGGCTTAGTAAAAATCTGTTCCGGATGTGAACAGAGCTGCGCGGTCAGGGTGTCGGTCTCCTGAGCGGAAATGGGAATAGAATAGAGAAGCAATAGGGAGAGTATTAAAGTAAGTTTATTAAAATTCATGAGATAATTCCTTAGGTTATAAGCCTAAGGAAAAATCGCATTTAGTCGTGGTACATTTCAAGAGTTGTGAATTCAGGAAGAAGCGATGGTCAGTTTGTTTTTTACCGAGACCACGCCCTGGGTGTACCGGACAATATTTTCCGCTATATCGTAGCCCGTGCGGCCAGGTACAGTGCCATAAAGGGCCACGTTCCCATTTTTGATTTCCACAGTTATTTTACTTACATCCACAGCAGGATTTCTGCCAAGAAGGAAAGTTATATCCTGACCGATTTTTTCATCGGAGATCTTTTCGGTCAGATCGACAACCAGTTTATTTACAACCTCACTGACAGCCCCGCTGCCGCGAGCCAGTTCCTCAACTCTGAATTTTTTCCAGTACTGTCCAACGGCTCCCTCAAGAATCACCTTTCCGTTCTCAACAAAAACCTCTATTCTCTCAAGGTAAAGATCGGGGTCCCAGGAAACAAGCCTCTCCACATTCGCCTTGACCACGGTATCGGAGGGCTGCATATAACTGACAGGAAACTTTACCCTTAGATTATTCTCCACAGCACCCACCCCCTTAACAGACCAACTGTCCGTTTCGGCAGCCTCTCTTGCCGTATACGACTTTACCTCTCCAGACAGAACAACCGTATGATCGGTTACCTCTACTTTTATTTTTGCATGATCGATCCTTGAATCTCTGGAAAGGTTGTTAAGGATATCTTCTTTTATCTGTTCGTGAGTGGCAGGCATAATCCTCCCTTGTCAGATTGGCTTAATGGTTAAGTTTCCAGATCGTGAAATTAAGCACAGATGCAAAGCTGACCCAAAAAATATAGGGGATAAGGAGGAGTGCGGCTTTGCGGGAGATCGGCCAGAAAGCTGCAAATGTCAGAATAATGGCAGTAAGGAGAAGAACTATCTCCATGAAAGCGGCCAGAGGCGACCTCAAGCCAAAGAAAAGTATAGTCCACAAGAAGTTCAGGAAAAGCTGCACAGCAAAAAGAATAAGAGCTCTTCTGCGGCCCGCTACCCTCTTTTCTGAAACCAGAAATGCCGCAATACCCATAAGGGCGTAAAGAACGGTCCAGGCAGGGCCGAAAATCCACGATGGAGGGCTGAAGGAGGGTTTATTGAGCTGGGAGTACCACTCGGGTATGGAACTGGCGGTTAAAGCCCCGCTACTGAGCCCTACGGCCTCACAGATAAGCACATAAAGAGATATCTTAAGACCTTTTTTTCCCCTGGACATATGGTG
>JAAYYB010000234.1 GCA_012515615.1 Fibrobacter sp. | reverse complement strand
TAAGCGCTGCTTTTTTTATTTCAAGTTGCGCATCAGAAGAAAGCTTCCTAAAATCTCGTTTTTCCATATCTTGAAAATAAATTATGCCCTATCACTTTGAGCAACATTTAATTGCCGAGGTAATAGTTTCAGATACCCATTCCCACAAAATCAAGCACATCTTCGGTTGTAATACCGGATTTCGGTATTCTTTTGACAAATAATTGCTTTACAACGGCATTCAGGGACGGGTCTGCAGAGATGATCGAGGCGATTTCTGCACCCAGTCCATTTCCAAAGTTATCTTCCACAGTGATTATTTTGCCTTTGTTTTCTATTGCTGCATCAGTTACAATTTTGTTGTCTATGGGAACGCAGTAGCAATCGTAGAGGCTTGCGTACACACCGGCTTCTCTGAGTTCCTCAACAACAGCTTTACAGGCATGCACCATATAGCCCGATGCCATGATGGCGACATCACTCCCTTCGCAGAGTTTTTTTGCGCCTGCGATGCTGAAAGATTCTTCTGGTGAGTAAAGTAAAGGAGTATCCTGGCGGATAGTTCTCATATAGCAGGCTCCGTCACGGTCGGCCATAAGCTGTACACATTTGAAGGCAGAAACGGCGCAGGCGGGATTAAAAATCACAATAGCCGGTTCACCGTTGTCGTTTGCGGCTGTTGACAGAGTTCTCATGTAACCCATATCCGAAAGGCCCATCTGACTTGGGCCATCAGAGGCAATATTTACGCCTGCATGGGAACCGCAGAGTTTAATGTTTGCTCTGGAGATCAGTGCCAGATCAAGCTGATCATAGCCGCGGACAAGGAACTTGGCAAAGCTTGATACAAAAGGGATATAACCTCCTGCGGAAAGTCCGCACGCGGTCGAAAGCATGTTCTGCTCTGCTATTCCGCACTGAAAAAAACGTTCCGGGAAAGACTCTGCCATGTAACTGGAGAAAGTTGAATTATTTACATCTGCATCGAGTGCCACAATTCTTTGGTCAACCTTTGCCAGTTCTCTCAGTGCCAGGCCAAATGCTCTTCTGGTGCTGATCAGCCCTTTATTGAACATTTCCAGATAGGGATCGTTATAGAGAAGCTTGTGAAAATCGGGGTCGGAAATTTTTCCCTGCATTTTAGGGGAGAGACTGATATGGAGAGGTGGCTGGGGGTGCATGCGGTGATTGTGGGTTGAGGAAATGGAAAGAGAGCTTATTGAAGAATCCAGTTCAGTGATTGCCTCTTTGAGTTGTTTTTCACTCAACGGTTTGCCGTGTGAGTTACCTGACTGCAGGCTGTTAACGCCCCATCCTTTGATTGTTTTTGCCAGGACAGCCGAGGGATGCGTGGCGTTTCTGGCTCTCCTGAAACCGTTCAGGATCTCCCCTGGATTGTGGCCATCAATCACAATTGTGCGAAACCCCCATGCTCTGAGTTTTTTATCGATTGCGGTAATAGACTGCTGTCTGGAAACAGGGCCGGTCTGGCCTGCTCCGTTACAGTTAAAAACTGGAATGATGGTATGGAGGTTTTGATCCATGATAAAATCCAGTGCTTCCCAAATCTATCCCTCTCTTGATTCACTGTCGCCGATTATGACAAAGATAT
>JAAYYB010000427.1 GCA_012515615.1 Fibrobacter sp. | reverse complement strand
GCCCGGTGCTATTGAAACCATAAACGACTTGGAGTGGGATGTATGCAACCTTTTTCATTGCATAAAAAAAGATAGTAAAAAACTGGCCAGCAAATACACGAATTTGAAACAAATTACATTGGAGCAATCAAAGGAGTTTTAGCAGGTAAAAAGATTTATGAGTTATCTGTTTTTGATATGGACTATCTTATTAAAAACAAAAAGCTGGAAGAAACAATAAATGACTATAGTTTCACTATTTGCTTAAATACGTAGTTTAGACTGCAAATGAAGGAACTGGTATATACGAACTTAGATTTTAATAAAAAGCGGTCATGAGTGGAAGCAATTAATGACCTGGATGAAATGTGGTAAATCTAATCCGCGTTATCAGGGATCATCCAGAGGAAGTGGCACGATTAGCAGCTTTTACGCCCTGGTCACGCGATGAACTATGCGATACAAGGCAGGGGGTTGCATTGTGAACGTAGGACTAATTGATGTGGACGGACATAACTTTCCCAACCTAGCTTTAATGAAGTTATCGGCTTACTATAAAGCCCGTGGTTGCAATGTTGAATGGGCGCAACCATTATTTGGGCAATATGACGTTGTTTATCAGTCAAAAATTTTTACTTTTACACCAGATTTTAATACTTCCATTAAAGCTGATCAGATTATTAAAGGTGGAACTGGTTATGATTTGGAAAACAAACTTCCTGCAGAAGTCGAAGATATTTTTCCAGACTACGGGTTATATGGCATCAAAGATACTGCATATGGGTTCTTAACCAGGGGATGCCCAAAAAATTGCCCCTTTTGTATCGTATCTCAAAAGGAAGGATGTAAAAGCAAAAAAGTATCTGACTTACGTCAATTCTGGAATAACCATAAGGAAATCAAATTGCTTGATCCCAATTTGCTGGCCTGCCATGATCGCATTGAACTGTTAAACCAGTTAATTGACAGTAAGGCTTGGGTTGACTTTACTCAGGGGTTGGATATTCGGTTAATGACGGATGATGTTATTGAAAAGATTAAGATAATGAAAATTAAACGGATTCATTTCGCCTGGGACAAAGAAAAAGACAGTGAATTAATACTGAAAAATCTCCAATATTTCAAGGCTAAAACTGGATTGCGCGTAGAAAAAACAATCGTATATGTTTTAACTAATTTTGATACCAGTTTTGATTTTGACCTTTATCGAGTCTATAAACTAAGAGAACTTGACTATCATCCGTATGTGATGATTTATGACAAACAAAATGCTCCGTTAAATGTTCGGTATTTACAACGATGGGTGAATAATAAGATCGCTTTTATGACTTGTAAGCGATACGAAGATTTTAATGTCAAGTTAGCTTGATAAAAATACCCTTAACCAAGAGGGAAAATGCACAGCTGAAGGAGGGTTATGAATGAACAATACCAGAAGGATACCACGAAATCCAGAATGTAACCGGTGTTTTTATTAAAGGCGGTCATATAGTAGTATGCGGAGTACCAGCAGAAGATGACGAAGATCACGATTATGATTATATGGGTTGCAATTCCGTTTCTCACGTACTTTTTAGAGGCTGTTGCTGCCAATTATCACAGGCCGGCTTTAAAATGGCAAATCTCACCAGCGAAAAGGAGTAATTTAATTTGAATAGCTTTGGTTTTAGCGTTATTGATACCAAAACTGGTAAG
>JAAYYB010000233.1 GCA_012515615.1 Fibrobacter sp. | reverse complement strand
GACCGGCCTGCTCCCCCTGTTCGGTTACCCTTACAAGAGAGGCCGTCTCTACATGTCAAATGAGCAATTAACATGGATAGACCCTTTCATCTATCAAGAGTGGCCAGTTCGACTGGCACACCAAAGTACGCAGAGGAAAAACCACAAAGGTGAAAAAATGAGGTCACAAAGTATAAATACTCTGCGTTTTAAACTCTCATCTTGAATAATAGCAGAAGTATTATATGAAAATGAGTCTGAGCGCATTCATGCGCAAAAGACAAACGGTGGGAAAACAGGCCAAAGCTGTACTTCAACTGTAAAGCAGCGAGTACAGTGCATTACAGTTGCACTACAGCTGTTGGCCACGACGCAACATGTGACTTGCGACTTGTGACCCTTCAGTACATGCTTGAATTCTTCCAGGCTACAATCTGTTTTAATCTACCACCAGTTCGCTGCTGCGGCCGCAAAGACGTTTGCAAATGTGATAGTCATACCTGCCTTCCCAAATGGTGGACAACACGGGGTGATAGCGCAAGACCGGCGTCCTCGACGGGCTTGAGCAAAAGAGGGGACACCCTCTTCCAGAAACTCTTCATTCCTACTTTTCAACCCCTTCATACTCTACTATCGGAATCTTTTTCCCCATCACAACAGCTTTCACTTTCAGGGATCGTAAAACTGAAAGTGGTACCTTTTCCAGGTTCCGACTTTACCCATATCTCACCCCCGTGAGCCTCTATGATATTTTTAGCAATATTCAACCCCAAACCGCTTCCCTGGGATTTTATCTTTTTGGCTGTCCTTGACCGATAAAACTTTTTAAAGACCTTGGACTGCTCATCGGAATTCATCCCGGGTCCGGTATCACTTACATCTATCTGCACACGATGATCAAACTTTTTTGCGGCTACCGTTACATTCCCTGGACTGCCTCCGTAAAAAACTGCATTGTCAATAAGGTTCAGAAGAACCTGTTTAAGTCTGTCATGATCAGCTCTTGCGCAGACAGAATAACCTTCAGGAAGAAGGACATTAACCTTTACATTCTCCGGAACAGGGATAAACCCGACAGTTTCTTTTATCAATTTACTTATATCTATTTTTTCAAGATTGATATCAGCGACCCCGGTTTCTATCTTTGTCAGATCAAGGATATCGGCAAGAAGAGTTCCCAACCGCTTTCCTTCAGATTCAATTATGCCAAGGAATCGATCTCTCTCCTGATCGCTGAGCACAATATCTTTTGACATCAGAGTCTGCGTCAGCCCGATAATGCCAGTCAGGGGTGTCCTGAGCTCATGGGAGGCCATTGAAACGAATTCACTTTTCAAGCTGTCAAGCTCTTTTAACCTTGTATTGGCTGCTGCCAGCTCCTCTGTTCTTTCCTTGATCTCCTGCTCGGCAATTTTACGTGCAGAGATGTCCCTCCATGACACAACCCCGCCAACAATTTTATTATTGTGGTCCTGAATCGGGCCCGCACTTACGGAAACCACAGTCTCATGGCCATCACGCCTGCGGATAATCCATTCTTCATCATTTATCATTTCCCCCTGCTCTACAGTCCTTACCAAAGGAAGCTCCCGGGGAAGGGGTAAGGTATGGTCCATTTTAAAGACCCCCCACAACTCGTGCCTTATACCATATTTGGTCTCAAGCACCTCATTTACAGGTACTCCAAGCATCTTCACAGCCTCTTTACTTATGATTTTTATTTTCATCTCAGGCGCATTAACAACTATTATCCCTTCCGGCATATGCTCCATCAGTGCATTCAATATGGCCCTGCCCTCCTCTGCTTCATTTGCCCTCTGCTCGGCTTTTTTCCGCTCATGGGAAAGGCTCTGTTCAGATAGTCTTCTCTCGGTTATATCCCTCAGATACCCCAGGATTCCAACAACTTTTCCTTCGCCATCTCTCCAGGGCTCATAGAACACATCCAGATACATAATTTTACCATTATTATGCATGAGAATTTCTGCACGGGTCCCCTGTCCACTCTTTATCACTTCCTCTTTCAGCTCTTTAAGCCTGAGAGCATCTTTGGTATCGAAGATATCAAAGTCAGTCTTTCCCACAGGATCCGGTTCAAATACCGGTACCGCTTCTCTTCGTGGAGCCCAGGTGTACCTGAGAGAGAGATCCTGCTGAAAGATATAGTCAGGGGAGTTCATCACCACGATCTTCCACCGCTCTTCATTGAGCCTCGCAGCATCAAGATATTTCTGAGTAAGCTCTTTTTCCTCTATAAGAGTTTCTACCATTTTTTTGCGCTCCAGCGCATTTACAAACATCGCCGCGGATATCCTCAGAATCTTCCTGATATCATCGGTAACCTTTCTTTTTTTAGTAAAAGACTCAAATACCATATACCCAAGGACCTTTGCCTCAAGTACCAGCGGCACCTCAATAAAAGACAGCACACCCGCTTTTTCAAGAAGCATCCGGTCCTGTTCTGAGGAAACCTCTTCAGGTGAAAACACAAAAACCGCACCGAATTTCCCGACACCCTCATTTTCCGGAAGAGTCGATAAGTGGCCAAACCCGATCTCTTTTTTCGCAAGATCTCTTCCTTTCCACTCGTACCGGCAGTCATACTCTCTTCCCTCATTTACAGATAAACAGATGTATCCTCTGTCCATCTCCAGATACCTGGCAAGCAGTCGTATGGAATTGTTTACTATTGCATCAATCCGTTCAATCCTTGTGTTAATAAGGTTGGTTGCCAGAGTGTTCAGAAGTTTTTCAAGATCAACCCGGTACTGAAGACGCTGGGCGGCTGACTTCACCATGGTAATGTCATTACCAACCGACAGGATTTCCTTAACATTCCCATTCTCATCAAATAAAAGAGTGTTAGTGTAGGCGATCCAGACCTTTTCACCATCCTTTTTTATATTCCGATACTCCATGGTGATAAACCGTTCAGGATCACCGGTTATCATCCTGAAAAACTCAGGCGTATCCTTCTCAATATCACTCCCCAACTCAAAGAACATGGAAATATTGCGGCCTACAATCTCATTTGTGGTGTACCCTAAGAAATGAAGCCCGAAATCGTTGATAAATGTGACTTTCCCCTCACTGTTCCATAATAAAATTATGCTGTTTGCGCTCTGGATCAGCTCCCTGCATCTCATTTCCGGAAGACCCGAAGCATCACCGGAACCCTTTTCAGTTCCATCCCGCAAAAACTCCCTGATTACCCGGTCAAAACTTTCCAGAGTAACAACTTTCCCAAACCCGGAGGTATCTTGAATTCCATTTGCACCCTCCGGCCCTCTGGAAACCGTAAAGAGCGAAACCCCCGGCTCTTTTTCCCGCACCACTCTCACCAGATCACCGGTTGCACTGTCGAGACTTTCAACTGCCACCAAAATCATCCCGGAATCAAATTTCAGCCAATCCCCAATCTCCTCAACTGAGCCTGTTTTTTTCAATTCCAGCCCCGGAGAGATCCGCTCAAGTTTTTTCCGGATAATATCCGCCACCGATTCAGATTTCTCAAAAATCAGAATTCGACTTAGTGCCCTCATATACACCCGCCTAAATAGATGGATAAAGCTTATGCAGAGGTTATTAAGGTGAGACCTGCAAGAACCAGGCCCAGGTATTTTTCAATAGCAACCCAGGTCAGGGTAAAAAATGGGGAAAATCAGATAACAGGAAAGGACATGCAATGGCTTAGGAAAAATGTGCCATTTATAATTCCTGCTCTGAATCTTATTCTTACTCTTAACTTGTAACTTGTGATTCCGTTATGTAGAGAGACGTCCGCCGGACGTCTCTACCGGAACGTGACTTTCGACTTGTGACTTGCAACTTGTGACTCGCGACTCGCCTTTACATATGTATCGCCCACCCCCCGGCAGCCCGCGCAGACTCCATCACCGCTTCGGACATCGTTGGATGAGCATGAATCATATCGGCAATTTCAGATGTGAGCAGTTCACCTTTTTTCGCCAGCAGATACTCGTGTATAAGCTCCGTTGCCTCCGCTCCAATAGCATGCGCACCCAGTATCTCATGGGTGTTGCTCTCATAAACCACCTTGACAAAACCCTCAGACCGCCCCTCAGCCACAGCCTTCCCCACCCCCTTAAAAGGAAACGATGCCGACGCACACACAATTCCTCTCTCTTTTGCCGCAGCTTCGGTCAACCCGAAGCTCCCCACCTGAGGCTCTGTATAGATCGCCCCCGGTATCATCATGGGATCCACCCTCTTTGAGGCAGGATGACCGGCGATGTGCTCCGCGGCAATCTCCCCCTCTTTAGATGCCACATGGGCAAGAAGCGGAGTGGGTACTATATCACCAATGGCATAGATTCCCTTTACAGATGTTTCACAGTAGTCACCTGTAATCACGTAACCCTTTTCTGTGCCTATCCCCAGTTTGTCAAGGCCAATTCCTGATGTATTAGGGACCCTGCCAACAACTACAAGCACTTTTCCGGCAGAAACAGTTTCCCTGGATCCGTCTTTGTTCTCAACAACAACTTCCGCCCCGCCCTCCTTCTTCTCCATAGACAAGGCTTTCGCTCCCGTACGGATATCAATTCCTCTCCTTACAAAAGAGCGGCGCAGGTTCTCAGAAACTTCAGTATCTTCGACATTTAAAATCCTATCCATCAGCTCAACAAGAGTCACCTTCACGACGAAAGATGACATTATATGCGCAAACTCCACCCCGATTGCCCCGCCGCCAAGTATCAAAAGTGACTCGGGGAGCTTCTGCATTAGAAGAGCCCCGGTTGACGAAAGAACTATGTCTTCATCAAATTCAAAACCCTTTATCTCCCGGGGTGATGATCCGGTCGCTACGATGATCGCTTTAGCGGTAATTCTCTTTTCATTATTGACAAGCACCTCATGATCCGAAACGAGCACCCCCTCACCGCTTATCACTGTCACCCCGTTTTTCTTCAACAGATAGGCAACTCCCCTGGAAAGAGTATCTGCAGCCTTTCGGGAGATCGCATTCACTTTACTGTAATCAAACTCCGAAACATCAACCTTTACTCCCATCCCCTCAAGTGAAACCCGGGAACGGAAAATCTCCGCCTGATGAATCAGTGCCTTCGATGGTATACAGCCGATATTAAGACACACCCCTCCAAGCTTGTCTCTCTCTATTACCGCAACCTTCTGCTTAAGCTGCGCGGCCCTGATCGCAGCCACATAACCGCCTGGGCCTGAACCGATTATCACTACATCATAGTCGAAGTTTGACATCTACTCCTCCAGAAATCTCTTTTTGTGCCCGCTTATGGTGTGCGCAACCTGATCTGTGAAGAAAACGCAGACTATAAGACTTTTATATATCAGGTAATTCCAAGGTTAAAAATTAATGCATGGGGCTGGAAAGAATATCAATAAACTTTATCAAAACCACATTTCGAATGTAATGATACCTGAAACGGCACCATTTCAATTTATTGACCCTCAATAAAGAACCGCAATCGGGCTCTCCATCGTTTTTTTCAGATCGGCCGCAAACTTAGCCGCCACCGCTCCATCTATCACCCGATGATCGTTGGAAAGCGTCAGAAGAATCATGCTGCGTGTACCGGTAATGGTGGTACCTGTAATAACAGGCTCGCTGAATATCTCACCTACTGCCAGTATCGATGATCCGGGAGGGTTTATGATGGCCGTAAACTGACGAACCCCCCAGGAACCCAGGTTACTGATAGTAAAAGTTGCGCCTGTATACTCCTGCGGTGTCAACCTCCCGGAGCGGGCCCGGTCCACAAGCTCACGAAGTTCAGCATCTATGGCTACTATGCCTTTTGAACCGCAGTCCCTGACTACCGGTGTTATCAGGCCGTCATCCAGTGCTACCGCGATACCGATATCCTGGGCGCCGTGACGGATTATTTCCTTCTGAGCCCAGGAGGAATTAACCACCGGATTTTTTTTTAAAGCTTCTGCCGCAAGCTTTATCAGGAACGCATTGAAGGAGATCTTTGATTTTGCCCCCTGGTTAAGCTCTTTACGGGCTTCTATTATCCTGTCAACGCACACCGACATGGTAAGATAGTAATGAGGCGCACTGAACTTCGATTCCGAAAGCCTTCGTGCAATTACCTCCCGTTTCTGAGAAACTGGAACAGACTCCTCTTTTTGGCTTACCGGAATCTCCGGAGCAGCAGAAGGCACCTCCGGTACAGTAGCTCTCTCCACATCTTCCTTTACTATCCTTCCCCTGGGCCCGGAACCTTTAACAGACCTGAGATCTATTCGCTTCTGACGCGCTATTTCACGGGCCAGCGGTGATGCCCTCACGATAATCTCAGGTGCCCTTATCGGTGGGACCTCCTCTCCCGGAGGAACCATCTCCTTTACAGCCGGCTTTTCTGATGGAGTTTTCACAGGTGGCTTTGCTGCTGATGCTTCAGGCGATCTCTTTTGAACCTGCTTCAGTAAAGAGGAGATCTCCTCGCCTCTTTCACCAACTATTCCAATCGCATCCCCCACTTTTACCTGCGAACCCTCAGGAGTCACGATCTTTAAAAGCACCCCCTCATTTGAAGACTCATAATCCATAGTAGCCTTGTCTGTCTCTACCTCACAGAGAACATCACCACTTTTTATCCGCTCACCCTCTTTTTTATGCCAGCTTACGATTGTACCTGTTTCCATTGTAGGAGAGAGCGCAAGCATCACTAAAGTCTCGGCCATTTTTTATCTGCTCCTTCAGCTCAAATAGGTTACTCTTCTTACGGCATCGATAACTTTTTCCACCGACGGAAGTGCGGCAAGCTCCAGCGCATGACTGTAAGGCACAGGAACATCCTCCTGGCTCACCAGCTCAACCGGCGCATCCAGAAAATCAAAGCAGTTGTAACTGACAAGATATGAGAGATGAGAACCGACACTGGCATAAGGCCAGGCCTCATCTACTACAACACAGCGGTTTGTCTTCTCTACCGATCTGTAAACAAGCTCTTCGTCCAGGGGCCTTAGCGTCCGCAAATCAATCACTTCTGCCTCTATGCCCTCTTTCTGCAGTTTTGATGCCGCCTCCAGGATAAGATACATCGGCTTTGAAAACCCAATTATGGTTACATCCTTGCCCTCTCTTCTTATGGCCCCTGATCCCAGCGGCACAAAAAACTCCTCCTCCGGCACCTCGCCTTTCAGTGCATACATAAGCTCCGATTCAAGGAAGATTACCGGGTTGTTGTCTCTTATGGAACTCTTCAGGAGCCCCAGAAAATCGGCCGGCGTAGAGGGGGCAACCACCCTGAGCCCGGGGCAGTGGCAGTATATCGACTGAAGAGATTGAGAGTGCTGCGCACTGAGGTACTCTGCCGGGCCGTTAGGTCCCCTGAAAACAATTGGAACATTAAACTGTCCCCCCGACATATAGAGCATCTTTGCAGCATTGTTGTAGGTCTGATCAAGAGCCTGAAGAGAGAAGTTCAGAGTCATCCACTCTACAACAGGCCTCATGCCGGCCATTGCCGCTCCTATTCCCACACCTGTAAAACCCTCCTCAGAGATGGGGGTATCTATGACCCTCAGAGAGCCATACTTCTCCAGAAGCCCCTGACTCACTTTGTAGGCGCCATGATACTGTGCCACCTCTTCCCCCATGAGGATAACATTCTCATCCCTGCCCATCTCCTCTTCAAGAGCACGCCTGAGCGCCTCACGAACATTCATTATCATAATGGCTCCTTCCGGGCAGCAATGAGATTTGTTTGCGACCCGTTTTAAAAACCCCTGTTTTGGCACCAGGACCTGCACTAAGCTCACCAGCTCTGATCGGGATATATTCTGTATAAGTTTATTTTTACAGTTGATTATGCATTCATTTTTCTGTACTCCGCAGTCTGTGACGATCTGCATACACAGTCATGTACGGTTCTCCCGGAATGCAATGTATTCCACCCTTTCAGTCCTAACTTCTTAACTCTTTCTCTTGTCTTGTAACTTGTGACTCTGTAATGTTAGAGAGACGTCCCGCCGGACGTCTCTACCGGAACGTGACTTTCGACTTGTGACTTGTGACTTGCAACTTGCAACTTGTGACTTGTGACTTGCAACTTTCACCCCTCCCGGTATACATCCTCATACAGAGATTCCACAGGCGGGATTCTGCTTTTCTCCGCAAACAGGACCGCCTCATCACACTGCTTTTTTACCGCCGCATCAAGCTTAAGGAACTCCTCCTCGGTCAACATCTTTTCATTTATCATTTTTACCTTTAACAGCAGCACCGGATCCTGCTGACGGTAGGCCTCAAGTTCCTCTTTAGTGCGGTACCTTGCCGGGTCGCTCATGGAATGGCCTTTATAGCGATATGTTTTAATCTCCAGAAAACCGGGTTTTTTAATCTTCCTTATAGTTTCGAGCTGCTCTTTTACAGCCTCATACACCTCCAGCACATCCATACCATCAACCTGCTTTCCCTTTATATCATATGACTGTCCCAGAACGGTAAAGTCGGTTACCGCACTCACTCTGCGGAAATCGGTACCCATCCCGTACTGATTGTTCTCGCATATATAGAGGACCGGCAGCCCCCAGATCTGAGCCATATTGAGACTTTCATGAAAAGATCCCTGGTGAATCGCTCCATCACCAAAGAAACAGAGCACCACCCCGTTTTCATTTTTGTTCCTGATCTTCAGCCCCACACCGGTTGCAACCGGGATATGAGCTCCGACAATCCCGTTTCCGCCCAGGAAGTTCTTTTCTGCATCAAAAAAATGCATGGACCCGCCTTTGCCCCTGGAGCATCCGGTCTCTTTCCCGTAAAGCTCAGCCATGAGCACCCCGGGTTTCATCCCCATGGCAAGCGCTATGCCGTGATCCCTGTAAGCCGTAAGAACATAATCTGAGGCCTGGTTAATTGCGGAAATTGAACCCACCCCCACCGCTTCCTGACCAATGTACAGATGAAGAAACCCGCCTATCTTACGAAGTCCATACATATGCGAAGAGGTCTCTTCAAAACGGCGGATAAGAAGCATCTTCTGGAGCAGAGAAAAAAGAAACTCTTCTGAATAATTTTTTTCTCTCTTTTCTTCCATGATTTCAACTCTCCGCCTCAAATTTGACAGTTTCCCTCAGACCGCTCTGCGGCACATAGAGCATGGCACCGCTGATAATAAATTCAAGCACAACAAGTTCACTCTCCGGCGGAGTGATTTTCCAGAATACATGAAGGTTTCTTCCGATACATTCAAGTGTTTCTGCTCGTATGGAGGGATTAAAGAGAAGGTTGATTCTACCGCTTACATGAAGAATTTTGTCCAGCGTTTTAGTCTGAAAAAGCATTTCGGCCGATGGGTTGGCCCGGATCTGTTCCACTTTTGCCGATTGTGAACCGCTGACCATGAAAATTGCCCCCTGCCTCTCACCTATACAGCCCGGTGTTACCCATCTTACATGTGGCAGTTTCTCTTTATCTACAGTAACAAGTACCGCAGCGCTGGTTTCATCAATCATTTCCTCTATGAGAGCAAAAACTTGATGTCTGGTCATCACTCCTCCGGTTTTTGAATTTTAACCTGAAAAACGCAGTAGCTGGCGATGGAGAACCGAAAGATGTTGATGCAGAAAGGGTTGAAGCTCTTGAAGGTTTTATCTACAGGTGATAAGACCGAAAGAGCTGAAACCCTTTATGCGCAACAGATTACGTGTTATCCACGTCAGCTACTGCGGTTTTCAGGTTTAAGGAAATAAGAGATGCAAAATCGGTGCCGTGTCTGAAAGCGGAAAAATGTGCAAGTGCGCAGGAGTTTAAACCTATAAGTCACATTTGGGGGGAAAAAAAACCGTAAGATGTTTGAGATGATAAGGATTGAAGGCATTGCAGGTCTTATCGAGAAGGTGATAAGATCAAGATACCTGAAAACCTTAGCGCTCAACAGATTACGATTTTTTGCCTCATCCAGCTGCGATTTTTAGGTTAAAAGATGATGCGGCAGGAGAAAAAAAAAGCCCCTCTAAAAGAGGAGCTTTTTACAAGCAATTATAAACTATGGTATCATTCGGGGTGGATTGCTTCAGCAGGGCAGGCCTCTGCACACGCACCGCAATCTGTGCACTTTCCGGAATCGATAACGTAGATAGGATCGCCTTCGCTGATTGCATCAACCGGGCATTCCGGCACACAGGTACCACATGCAAGACAAGCATCATTGATTTTATGGGCCACAAACTCCTCCTTTGAAGTTACTACTGAAATTAAACATAAATATAATAAATTTTAATAAAGAGCAACAGACAGTTTTAAGTTACTCTATGCTTTTTAAAACCGCGTCTCTTACACTGCTTTCAGCTAATAAATTGTAAACAGTTTTGATCATGGTGTTGCTTAAGCACTCCCAGACCCCATCAGAACCTTTAGGCCGAAGGTACAGTTCTGAGAGCCCCTTTACATTTCCCTCCCAGATAAGAATCCCTGAGCTGTTTATGCTCACCCTAAGATCAATTTCGCCCCTTTGATTCATCTCATCCTGCAGGAAAAACCTGGTTAACTCACTTTCCACAACCAGTTCGCCCTCTTTTGCACTTTTAAGTCCAAGATACTCCAGTGCAGAGATCATTCCGGATCTGCACCATTGAGCGACATCCTTAGTGGTTGTCAAGGAAACCACTTCCCCTCCCGGCACATTATCTTTTCTGACACTTCCAATTACCGAACTGTCTTCCCTGCCATCGGTGACAGGAAGAATCACAATACGCAGATCTCTATAGATCTGCAAAGGCCCGGAATCAAAATCACCCTTTAGAAGATTAGGTTTCCAGTCCGAAGATGAGCTGCGGGGGGTGCTTTGGGGAGGAGGACTGCATAAACAGCATAAACCCAGAATTGAGATAAGAATCGTCCTTTTAACCATGCTTGACTCCATTTAGATCAGCCCTTGTAATGAGAAGAACGGCCTTTAAAGAAATATACAATTCCAGCTTTGTCAAAGGTCTTTTTATCGCCATTTTGTGTTGGCATAAAACTTGGAGTTTTAATGTAACAGAAAAGAAACTGCTTTCCCTTGAGTAAGGAGCAGACAATGAGAAAGAACGGAGCATCAGAGAAAGTCGGGCGGGGCAAAGGACTGGAGATATCGCGCACAGACAGCCACATTCCTTTCATGGCAGGACGGCCCCGAAGAGAGGGCGCGATAGGTAAGGATGATCTGATAAATTTGCAGATAGCAATATACACCTGCAAATCACTTGAGGATTTCCTTGAAATCACCTGAAAGTGCAGAAAACGCTATTTCCTCTTTCCGGTCTGGCTGTCAAGCAGACGATTTTTCTGTACAAAACTGTCTGCTTCCCCTTTCAGGTCGAAACTCTTCGTGGCATACTTTCCATCAGCCCGTACAGAAATTTGCTGCCCGGCTACAATCATCTGCCACTGCTCCAATGTAACCTCGTATGGCCCGGGAACCTCATCAGGCCCGGGAACCTCCTGAGGCTCTCCAGAGGGCATCTTATTCTCTTTTTTGAGCCGGTCATTTAAATTCTTCGATGGACCAACTGCCACCTTGCCATCAAATACACTCACGTCCACAGAAGAATCCTGCGCTGCACACATGTCATACACCGTTCCCCTTATGGATGCAACCGCGGTAGGAGATTCCATATCAAACTGACGCTTTGTCGAGGTCAGCTTCTTCATATTAACCCATACTCTTCCCGCTACCAGACTGCTCTTTACGGCTGTCTCCCCGGACTCATCTATTGTCAAACTGGACATCTCTGCAAGCCTTGCAATCTCACCGTTTTTGTAGGTAATCTCAACCATCGACTCCTCTGCTGACTGAATCCGGTCACCAACCTGCAAGGGCAGATTTACCTTTAACTGCCGCCCCTGGCCGGCATCTCCCCGGATCATATTGGCCTGACCCTCTATAAACGTGACCCTGGCAACAGGACCTGTGGCCATAACTGCCGTTGAAAATGCAACTGCACAAAGAAACATCACCAAAACCAACATTGCTTTTCTCATATGTAATTTGCCCTTTGAAAGTTATCGATAGTCTTTCTTAATTCTAAAATACTTTTCCGCATATCTGCAAGAGCTTTTGTCTGCTTATTTAACCTGTTCTCCCGATTCCCGACTTTCCGAAGACAACCGGGCTCTATCTTCTATCTCCACGCCCCACCTGAAATTTCCTGCCCTTCCCCAAACATCCTGTCTCTTTTCCTACTTTCTACTTCTTACTTCCTGCTTCCTGCTTTCGACTTGTGACTTGTAACTTGCAACTTGCGACTTTCCCCTACACCATCCATTTACGGTCCGATGTCCCCTGAACGCCCCTGATCTTCAAATCAAAGTCATCAGGGTTGCTGGCATACTGCTTTGCAGTTTGAAGAGAGATCAATTCCTCCTGATAAAGGCTCAGAAGCGACTGATCGAATGTCTGGGAACCATACTGGCTATAGCCGTCAGCTACTGCCTCTATAATCATATGGGACTTTTCAGGCTGCATTATAAGCTCAGCAATATTTGCATTATTAATTAGAATTTCAGCTGCCGGAACCCGGCCTTTGCCGTCAAGCCTCGGAAGAAGCCGAAGAGAAATGACAGATACAAGAACATTGGAGAGTACAAGACGGATCTGGTCGTGCTGATGGGGCGGAAAGAAAGAGATGATTCTTGAAATAGTTTCCACCGTATTCATGGTATGAAGAGTGCTCACCACCAGATGTCCCGTATCGGCAGCACTCAGTGCCGTTTCTATGGTCTCCCGGTCGCGGATTTCACCGATAAGAATGATATCGGGGTCCTGACGGAAACTGGCCCTGAGAGCATCGGCAAAAGAACCTGTATCGTGCCCCACTTCTCTCTGTGCTATTATGCTTTTTTTATCTTTGTAAAGAAACTCGATCGGATCTTCAATAGTGACCACATTACTTGAGAGATTATTGTTTATATGCTCTATCATCGAGGCCAGAAGTGTGGATTTTCCGCTTCCGGTTGTACCTGTAACCAGTATCAGACCGCGTTTGTGCATTGCGATATCGAGTATGACCTGGGGAAGCGAAAGTTCAGTGAATTCGGGTATCTTTGTATTAATATAGCGCACGGCCATCGAAGAGGTGCCCCGCTGACGGTAAGCATTTATCCTGAACCGGCCGATATCCTTTATACCTACTGCAAAATCATACTCATTTTCCTTGCGGAACTCACTATACTGCTCAGGACTCATAATGGCCTGTAATGCCTGATCCATCTCATCGGGCTTCACTGTTTCGGTCTGAAGCCGGAACAGGTCGCCGTTGATCCTGAGAACCGGAGCGACCCCTGATCTCATATGTAAATCAGAGGCGCCTTTTTCCACCATTAACTTGAAAAGAGACTGTATGGGAATCATAATTCAACCATTTCGCGGGGAAATGTGGTTAATAGATCTGCGCCATCTTTACGAAGTGCAACCATGTCTTCTATTCTGACACCGCCAAAACCCGGTATGTAGATCCCGGGCTCGATTGTGACCACAGTGTCCTCCAGAAGTAAATCAGAAACATGTGGACTGACCCTGGGATTTTCATGTACACGCAGTCCGACCCCGTGACCAAGAGCATGACCGAATTCATCACCATAACCGGCTTCTTCTATGATCTTCCTTGCAACAGAATCAAGCTGGACAGACTTCATGCCGGCCCTGGCCGATTCAACGGCTCTTGCCTGTGCATTTCTTACTGTCTCGTATAAATTGCGCTGACGAGTGCTGGCTTTGCCCATCACGACCGTACGGGTCATATCAGAACAGTACCCGTCAACCACGCAGCCGAAGTCGATCAGCACAAACTCTCCTCTGACAAGCTTCTTTGATGACGGTCTGCCGTGGGGAAGCGCCGAGCGGGCCCCGAAAAGAACAATTGTCTCAAATGAGGCTCTCTGGGAACCGCCCTCTGTACAGAACAGTTCCAGCATCGATGCAGCTTCTATCTCTGTCATGCCCGGCTCCAGGCGTTCAAGAAACCATTTCAGTGCAGTGTCGCCGATCCGGGCGGCCTCTTTCATGGTCCCTATCTCAATGCGCAGCTTGGGCTCAAATACCCGGGCAATTTCCGCTGAAAGTGATTTCAGGGCTACCCCCTTAAGCTTTTTACGCAGCCGGGAAAAGCTGTCCACACTCATTTCGTTGCCCTGAAATCCCAGAGTTGCCCCCGAGGGTAAAATCTTAGCCAGGGAATCCGATAGCTTTTCTTTTACAAGCACAAAGGTCCATACCGGATTTCGCGCACAGAACTTCTGAGCGGTTTCCTTGTAACGGAAATCTGTCAGGAGATAGTTTTTTTTCCGCGAAACGAGTGCAAATACACTGGAGGACCTGAAACCGCTGAGATAGCGGACGTCAATTACATCCGAGAGCAGAATATGCGAAAGTTTCTTTTCAACAAGCAGATTCTGAAGTGATTTCAGTCTTATATTAAGCACAGAACTCCTCTTTTCTGATCAATTCAAGAATTCCCCTTGCTGCCTTTTTTACTCTTCCTGATTTTGACTCCTGCCAGAGGACGTTTGTCATCCGTTGTCTTTTTCTTTTTTGCAGCCGTACCCCTTGAATGAAGCACCCTTTTGCCCTTCTTCACAGGAGCGGTCTTTACGGGTCTGGCCTGCATGGCGGGTTTTGGTTCCGGCACGGGAGCTAAAGCTGCATTCTGCTCCATGGCCATCTTTACCTGATTGAGTCTTTTCTGAATCTTCTCATTATCAGGATCCCTGTCAAGCAGCCTTGTATAGATTTGGACAGCAAGTCCGTACTGGCCCTGCTGGTAATAGATATCGGCCAGAGTCGGTGTTATCACATGATCGGGAATAGAGTATGTGCTTTCAGATGATTCCTCTTCTGCACCGGTCTCTTCTCCCCTCACAGGTTCATCATCTGCCTGGAACGCCACAGTCTCTGTAATATCATCAGCTTTCTCTTTTGAAAAAACGCTTTCCATTTCAGAGATGAACCCGGGCTCTGTTTCCTTCTCTACTATTGGTAGTCGAGTCTCGGAACTGTTTTCCACATCATCCTGAACTTCCGGCCCCGCCTGAATAATACCCTCATTTAATGCCTCATCGCCGGAAAGAGTGTAAAAACCGGTCTCATTCTCCTCCGGAGTTTCATCCTGTTCCGGTATTGCAGATGTGATTTTCTCCTCCAGCGGATCTTGCCCGAGAAGAACATCCTCAAACTTCTGTTTCATTGCGTCCCAGGAAATCAGTATGGTATCATCATTCTGCTGATCCTGAGCATTATCCTCAGTTAAGTCTATTTCTTCTGCAATCTGCGTTCTATCACTTCTGTTCTGATGTTCCTCTACTGTCTCCTGGCCGTTACCTTCGGCAAAAATATCATCAAACTTTTTTACGACATCATCACCGGAAACCACAGACATATCATCTGTCAGGACATCCAATTCTGAAAGGCTGCTGCTGTCCGAATCGACAACAACGCTGTCCGATTCACCACGTTCCGCATTTTCCTCAAGAATTTCTTTTCTGTCAAAAGCGATAACATGCAGCGATTCTTCTTCCAGGCTATTATTTCCCGATTCCTGTTCATCACTCTGAGAGCCTTCGGCATCTGCGGTTTCCGGCAGATTTGAATCATTCCCGCCCGAAGAAAAGAACGGATCTTCACTGCTGCTCTTCTGCAGATCGTTGAAATCAGCAGACAGGCCGGCTGAGCCCTTGTCATCTAAAGTCAACTCAGCAAGTTCAATATCATCGTCTACAGGTGTAAGAAACGAGTCGTCAGACAAGGTCTCCTCATCAGATAGAACAGAAGAAAGAACATCCTCTTTGCTGTCATCATCCTGGATCTCCATCATTTCCAAATCGTTTTCTACCGGAGCGAGAAACGGATCATCAAGTTCTATATCACTGGCTGAGAGACCTGCAGAAAGGTTTACTTCTTTTTCTGTTTCACCTGCCGTTTCAAGAATGTCAAGAACGGTCTCTGCAGAGGCAGAATTCAGGGTTTCGTTTTCTGCCTGGATGGTTTCATCTGAAGAATCTATGCCGGAAAAATCTCCTGACAGATCAAGGAGGCTTTTATCGTCCTTTTCTGCCGTAAGCATCATCTTATCAGCAGTGTCCTCCTGATCATCAGATATTTCGATCAGTTCCAGATTTGCATCCGCACTGTTTTGATAAAGATTGGCAGAACCCGCAGGATTTGCACTTCCCATATTGTCCGAATTCTCTTCAGGGCTCATTGAAAAAGCCGGCTTGAAATCATCATCCGATGAAAATGGATTCTGGAAATCGACTGTCTCCGCTGATGAATCCAGGATCAGACCGGGATAATCCGGTGAACCAGCATCCTCAGATGGAAGTACGATCAGATCCTCATCACTTGTCATGGCAAGAAGCTGTTCCTCAAAAGAATTCTCTTCCTCACCGCTTCCTTCTGTCTCACCTGTATCATCCAGAATTATCAATTCATCTTTTGTTCCGGAGGCGTCAAGTGTATCATCCTGATCCGGGGTGGTTTCCGGAGTGTCCAGAAGCAATTCAGAACCGAAAATGATTTCCGGAGTCTCCTGTTGAGGCTCGGCAACAAGATCTGTATTGGAAACTTCATCTTCCTCTTCAATCAGGATCAGACCAGGCTCGGTGCTGCTGTCCTCAGCGATGAGGTCCGGTCCTGAGGAATCATCAAGGCTGTCAGCCACCTCATCAAGCAGCAGTTCTTTTCTTAATTCTGCCCTGTCATATTGAAGAGTTTCAATCAGTTCCTGTGAAAGCAGATCTCCTGATACCCCTTCAATCTCAAACTGAGGACTTTTCGCTTTATCTGATTTATCAAGAGCATCTGATTCCGGGACATCAACCCGGTCAATGTCGGCGGCAACATCTGCAGAAGAGTCCTGGCTGCCGAAAAGCTCTTCTATCCTGGAGGAGACATCAAGCCCTGAAATATTTTCAGACTGCACGGCAGCCTCTGGAATATTCTCTTCAATTTCGAGCTTCTGTAAAACAGGATTTTCCTCTTCTTCTGCGGGTTCAGGTTCCTCAATCCCGGGTTTCGGGCTATCAAACATCATTGCCATCCTGTGGCTGATATCATCACCACTGATCTGGCTCACGCCCTGACTGCCGCTATCTACGGGAGTTTCGGGATTCTCTGCTGCAGGCACCGGTTCCTTATCATCTGTCGCATCAACGGCCGTCACAACATTCTCTACTGCATCCGATACACCTGGCTTATCAATTGAATCTGAAGTCCCGAAATCCTCTGATGTAAATGCAGACCCGAAATTTTCTATTACAGTGGGTGTATCTTGATTCCCCGGAGCATCTGATGATTCCAGATTCTCTATTGCATCCGACACCGCAAGGCAGTCTAACATATCCGATGACCCTGAGTTCTCTAAGAGATCCGATCTCCCTGAGTCCTCTATTACATTCGAAACACCCGACTTCTCTGCTTCAAACGCAGCTCCGAAATCCTCCATGATAGTATTTGCTGACCCGAGTTCCTCTACATCATCAGCAAATCCCGCGCTCTCTTCTACCCCGGCCGATCCCAGATTCCCTATTTTAGCAAATACTTCATCAGCGACACCGGCCAGCGATTCCGGTTCATTACCGCTTAACTCCTGAAGCTCATCAGGTTGTGAGGCAATCTGCTCATAAGCAGATTCCTGCTGTGTAAAAGCCGTCGTTGGTATTACCTGAGTCGGTTTCTGTTCTGAATAGGAAAACCGGGGCTCAGAAATCCCAAGAATCTCAAACAGATCTGTTTTGCCGCTTGAAGAGAGTTTTGAACCGGAGCGCAGAAGAGACTCATTTTTCGGGTCAGCTTTACGCAGGATCGCATAAAGATCTGCGGCTTTCTGCTCTATCCCCTGTCTGGCGAAAATATCGGCCAGCATCTTAATTGCCATCTGATTCTTACGGTCAAAAGTACAGACTTTTGTAAACTCTTCAACAGCCTCGTTGAGCTTTTCCTGTTCAAGATAGCATTGCCCGAGAATAATTCTTCCTGTTACAGAGGATGGATGAAGATCGAGGCCGCTTTCGCAGATCTCTACAGCCTTATTTATATCACCCTCTCTTCTATACGCATCGGCGAGGCGGGAAAAGACATACGAGGCAGGGTTTTTTCTGTAGCGTCTTTCCAATGATTCTATCGGCTTTTCGGCAGTACGGGTAGTCATTTAGTAAATCTCCATCAACCTGAATTTACTCTGTTTTTCTCTTTATAAACTAACTTAAAGCTTACCATCTGATCATAAAAAGATCAAGCGTAGATACTATTGGCCGGCCTTCCTGATGCTGCCTACGATAGCAGTTGTGGAGTAGCCTTTTTCAAATGAAAGGATCTGTATCTTTCCACCATGTTTTTCAACGACCTCTTTTTCCGGAAGATCCTCAGGGAGATAATCGCCGCCTTTTACATGGACATCAGGCTTCAGCACCTCAAGGAACGCTCTGGGGTCATCTTCCTGGAATATAAAGGCACAATCCACCATCTTCAAAGATGCTATCAGAAATGCCCTGTCCATCTCTTTCTGAATCGGCCTCTGCGGCCCCTTGAGCCTTTTTACCGAAGAATCAGAGTTAATCCCGATAACAAGCAGATCACCAAGAGATGATGCCTCTGAGAGATATTTAATGTGACCAGTATGAAGCAGATCAAAACACCCGTTAGTAGTCACAAGTGTTTTCCCCTCTGCTCTCAGAGGGGCTAAAAAAAGCTCAGCATCCTTCACATTCCTGAATACTTTTGGCGGATAGGTTTGCATTTGATCTCCGGAATTCCTTACAGGCCTGAGAACCATCTTCTTGTGTTATCAATTTTATAATTCAGGGGCGCTATAGATATTCCTGACTTTAAAAATGCCGTTGAGAGGGGTTCAAAACGACCGCAGGTAGCAGACCCTTCCATATATATGTAGTAAAAATAGCATACTTTCACCGGAAGTAACAATTTTAGCACGAAACTAATTCCCTGAGGCAATCCTGCAGCATAATCTGCAGGGTATCGATCGGTTTTTAACAAAAGACTAAACAGAGATAATGGTTGGGGGAGGGGGGGCATATGCGCTAACTTAAAGTTTAATAATAAGATAAAAGAGTTTTTGGAAGAGGGTGTCCCAATACAAGTAGAAATTATTAATCAGGATTTTTTGGAAGATGGTGTCCCCTCTTTCGCTCCAGCCCGTCGAAGACGCCGGTCTTCCGCTATCACCCCGTGTTGTCCACCAGTTGTGGAGGCAGGTATTTTCATCACATTTGCAAACGTCGTTGCGGCCGCAGAGGCGAACTGGTGGTAGATTATAATTTATTGTAGCCTTTAAGAAAAAGATTCTTTATACTTACCTGGTCGCTGTTATAATATTACGCGAATTGTTCCGGCTCCCTGAAGACGATTTCTTAACGGCTGTGCTGAAAAGGTTACTTATGTAAATACTGTAACAACCGCACTCCGTCATTCCGGCGAAGGCCGGAAACCATAATGCAAATAATAATCCTTTTTTAGAAACCAAGAATACATGTCTGCCACCAATTACTATTGTCCTATTCCTGGAGGGTGCAACGTGCGTGCCCCCTGTAGGAAATACATGCTTGAGAG
>JAAYYB010000232.1 GCA_012515615.1 Fibrobacter sp. | reverse complement strand
TATCTGCAGTTCTTTTACCATAGGGTTTCTGATCCTTCAGGTATTGAAAATTCGTACTGAAGGTTTAATGAGGCTGATTCTTGCAGTCTCCTCTGGTCTGAGTTTCTGGTGTTTTTTTCTATTTCTTGCAGGTCATCTGCATCTTTTCAATACCGGTTTCCTGACAGCAGTTTCAGTGCTGCCCGCGCTTTTTCTCCCGGTTATCATACTCCGGATAAAGCCGCGTATAAATTTACCGATGCTGATCAGGAATGCTACGCTTTTTGAAAAGCTCCTTGCCGGTGCAATCTTCGTAATTCTAATACTTACGTTTTTATCCTCCTTCTCACCGGTAAGTGGAGGGATCCGCAATGATGAGGTGCATAACCATCTCTCTATGCCTAAAGAGTGGCTTCGCAACGGTGGCATTGTTCCTCTGCCATTCGCGATCTCTTACCAGGCGGGCAATGCACATCTGCTGTTTCTTCTTGCAAGCGTCTTCAGCGCAGAATCAGGGCCGAAGCTGATCTCCTGGTTTGCATTCGTTTTGTGCACAGCAGCAGTCTATTCCATTTCTCGTCTTTACATGAAGAGAGAAACAGCACTTCTTGCAGCTGCACTGGTTGCAGTAAATCCGCTGATATTCCGGGGGGCACCGACAGCATTTGTCGATGAACTGTCTTCTCTGTTTGTCATTGTTCCGGTATTACTTGTCTCTCTTTTTTTAAGAAAGAGAGACATTTCGTATCTACTGCTCAGTTCTTTACTGCTTGGTACCGGTTGCGGTACCAAGCCAACCAATGTCCTTTATACCTTCTCAATCATTGTCTTGCTGGTACTGGTTTTACTGAAAAGAGAGAAAGCCTCTCAAGCCCTGAGGACCGGACTTCTGCTCTCAACCTTTACCGTGCTTTTTGCCTCACCATGGATTGTACGAACATTTCTTTATACAGGCTGTCCTGTTTTTCCACCTCCGCTGTTCTGGATTGAAAAGTTCGGTATTCACTCGTTCTTTGTCAATGTTGTACCATATTCCATTGGTGAGGTACACTCCTTTTACGAATATTGTACATCGCGATATGGCGATTACACCAGGAACCTGATTCAGGCTGCACGATTTCCATGGGACCTGACAATGAATCCTGAAAGTTTTCAGATCGGTGACTCCATAGGGACTATAATGCTCTCCTTCCTGCCATTTATTTTTCTGGCCGGCAGGAGTGTTCCGATCTTTATCCCTGCCGCTGCCGGACTCTCATCATTTCTTATCTACTTTGTTGTACTTCCTGAAGCCCGTTACTACATGGCCGCTTTAATGCTGATCAGTCCAATCATTGCAAAGGCTACTGAACGTCTTGCTGAAAAGCCCGTTCTCAAGCATCTTGTAAATGCGGTATTATTTGTCAATGTTTTGTTTTCACTTCTTATAGTATCAAGAATAACGCTACCGAAAATTAAAAATTTGACAGGAGAAGCCCGGGAAAACTACAGGCTTGCACATATTCCATACTGTGAAGCGTTCAACTACATAAAAGATCATTCTATCGGTTATGTAACCATATTTTACTTTCATCCGATTTTTTACTATCTCCCGTGTGATTACCAGATACGGAGCAATCTGGATGCTCTTCCAGACACATCTGATACCTCATACGTTCTGGACATTGACTATTCGCAGGTTCTGGATCGAGATTTCAGTGTTCAGAATAGATCATTTATGCTACAATCTACTCCTGAGAATGCAGAGCTGGCCTTTGAGGGCCGCGATGCCAGGGTGTACCGTTTTATAAGAAAGAAATAGATGTCAGGCTTTGTTTATATAGTCCTCCCTGCGTACAATGAAGAAGCTGCGATCGGCAGCTTGATAGAAGATCTTGGCAACGTGTGCAGGGATTCGAATCTGAAATATGAGATTGTCATTATCGATGACGGCAGTGCAGACCGAACCCGCGAGGTAATCGGCACATATGCATCAACGCTTCCTGTCCGGCTCCAGTCTCATTCTGTCAATATGAATCTGGGTGCGACAATTCGTGATGGACTCCAACTGGCAGCAACGCTGGCTGAGGCAGATGATATAATAATCACGATGGATGCCGATGGGACTCATCCGCCGGCTCTCATTCCTGAGATGGTAAGTAAAGTTACAAACTGTGCAGATGTTGTTATTGCATCACGGTACAGAAAAGGTGCAAAAGTAGTAGGTGTCCCTCTCATACGGCAGATACTCAGTATTGGCGCAGCCATGATGTTCAAGATATTCCATCCGGTAAAGGGCGTAAGGGACTACACATGCGGTTACCGTGCCTACAGGGCAGAAGTAATACAAACTGCGTTTGCTACATTGGGAAAATCCTTTGTAGAGCAGGCGGGTTTTCAATGTATGGCTGAGATTTTACTCAAGTTAAGCAGATTTAAACTCACATTTTCTGAAGTACCATTGATATTAAGATATGATCTGAAGGGCGGCGTTTCGAAAATGAAGGTTATACGTACAATTTTTTCATCGCTGGCCCTCATTATCAAACCGAATAAAATTTCTGAAAAAGTGGACCGGGGCAGACAATCGTGAAGGTCCTTTTTATTTTCGGAACACGTCCTGAAGCAATAAAAATGGCTCCCCTCATAAAGGAGCTTAAGAGAGACAGCTTTTTTCATGTAAACGTATGCGTTACAGGTCAGCACCGTCACCTGCTTGATCAAGTACTTGATTTTTTTAATATAAAGCCCGATTACGACTGCAATATAATGCAACCTCATCAGGATCTCTTTGATATTACGGAAGCATCTCTCAGACTGCTTAAGAATGTTCTTGCCGACTCAAAGCCTGATGTCGTGATCGTTCAGGGAGACACCACTACTGCTTTTGCAGGAGCACTTTCGGCCTATTACGCAAAAGTAAAAATTGTTCATCTTGAAGCTGGTCTTAGAAGTGACAACAAGTATTCACCATTTCCGGAAGAGATTAACAGAGCACTCATTGACAGAATGGCTGATTACTGTTTTGCCCATACAGAAAAAGCAGTTTCCAATCTTCATGCCGAGGGGATAAATGAACGAATCTGGAACACTGGAAATACGGTGGTTGATGCGCTCTATGACGGGCTTAAAATTATCAGAGATAAAAATCTGTCGTATGAACGGGAGTTCCCGGGTGTACAATTTAATGGCAAAATCCTGCTTATTACGTGTCATCGAAGAGAGAGTTTTGGCGAGCCGTTTAGAGAGATATGCGGGGCATTTGCCGACATCGCTGAACAAAATAAGGATATAGAGCTGGTTTATCCGGTTCACCCCAATCCCTCTGTTCGTGACCAGGTATATAAGCTGTTGGGTTCGATTTCAAATATTCACCTGCTGGAGCCGCTTGATTACCCGCGCCTTATCTGGCTTATGAGTAAATCGTATCTTGTTTTGACCGACTCTGGTGGAATCCAGGAGGAAGCACCTGCACTGGGTAAGCCGGTACTGGTTCTCAGGGATGTAACCGAGAGGCCTGAAGGATTGATTGCCGGATGTGCAAAACTGGTTGGTACTTCACGTACAAAAATTGTTAATGAAGTATCGGCACTTTTAAACAGCCGGTCTGCTTACGAAGCGATGGCCCGGGCACAGAACCCATATGGTGACGGCAGCACATCACAGAAGATTGCGCAGATACTTAGAAACAGTGCTATAACAGAAGGCCAGCCATAAGCATTTGCAGCGTTCAGCGTTCGGCGTTCAACGTTCAGCGTTCGCCAGGAATGAACCTCTGAACCTATTCTATATATAGTCTGCGGGAATTGATAACAATCCATAGCGTACTGAGCACCATCAGAAGCGCTGCGGCCACAGGGTTAAGATACACTCCCCAGGGAAGAGCCCCTGAAGCCAGCAAAATAGCGATCGCATTATAAGTTAAAGCTCCAGAAAGGTTGCCGTTAATCTTTTTGCGGGATGAAATAGAATACTTTATCAGTGTGATAATATCCACAGGGTTGCTGTTTGTAAACACGACATCAACATCCCCGGAGATCTCAGGATTGCCGGTACCTGAAGCACAACTCAGATCAGCCTGAGCCAGCGCGCCGCAATCATCCGGAGCATGCCCCACAACCGCCGTAAGCACTCCCCCATACTGGACCTCCTTGACTTTTGCCCCCTTTTCCCCGGGAGGCACAGAAGCAAAGAAACTGTCCAGATGAAGTTCACCGGCGACAGATTCTGCAACCGCCCTGTTATCATTGGTGATGGCGACTGTTTTTATCCCCATGCTCTTAAGCTCACCTACCGCCTGTCTGGATTGTGCCCTTATGATATCAGAGAGAATGATTGCTCCGTAGATATCATTTTCAAAGAGAACATAAAGCACGGTTTTTCCGCCCTCTCTCATTTTTGAGAGCCGGTTTGAGTCGAAACGGATTTTGTGCTCTGAAAGGTATGCCGATGTGACGACCTTTACCCTTCGGTTTTCAACATGTGCCATCGCTCCCCTGCCGGTGATTGTACGAAAGTCGGTCACCGGAAAAAGATCTCTG
>JAAYYB010000231.1 GCA_012515615.1 Fibrobacter sp. | reverse complement strand
GCCGAAGGCTAAATACCATACGGTTAAGAATGAAATGGCAAAAATGCCTGGGAGCCCCGCACTGGCGCTTATTCGCGTTTTCGCCGGGGAGGGGCCATAAACTCGAGGACAATGGCCCCTAAGAGAAGACCGGCGAAAACACTCATGCACCAGTGACCGGGGCGGATCCACTAACCACCAGTATTTTAAGTGGTGCTCACTACCGTTCGCCCCTACTATCATCTAATCTCAACAAAAATTCACCCGGAAATGTCCGAAGCACCATTTTTTTAAACTTTTCTGCTATAAGGTCCAGATGTAATTCAGGCCTTTCCGGATACATAAGTTCAGGCTGAAACGCCCGTTTGATCAGATTGGCAGGAAAGAATAAGTGCCGCTCCGACATTCTGTCATCAAAAACCGGCACTTTATCGGATCAAATAAAGATTATCTGTTCATTAATATTATTTTTTTCCACGTCAGGATAGTGCCACAAAATTTTGCTGGCATCACACCATCTGCGCTTCCACACCCAATGGTAAAGAGGCAGGTAACCGGATATCCGGGCGGACCAAAAAGGTCCGCCCGGTTCCTTACTTAAAGATTGTCAGGTAATCCTAATTTTACAGTTTTTTGTTCTCCCCAACTGCGACTTTCAGGATAATACTTTTTATCTTCTTTATATAATTCCTGCTTACAATTAAATCTCTGTCAAACTGGACATTAAGGATTACCTTTAATTTTCTGTCATACCAGCGCTGAAACTCACTGATATAATTGACATTGATAATATGTTTTCTGTGAATACGAATGAAGGTGTCGCCAGGAAGTGCATTTTCGAGTTCTATAAGTGATTTTTCTGTAATCCAGGTGGATTCAGTCGTATAAACGTTCGTGTATTTCTGCTCGGCTTCAAGGCAGATGATCTGGTCAAGATTGATCAGCTTAATAGTATTTCCGGCGGTTACGCGCAGGTGCTTAGGTTTTTGGTTTTTGATCTTTTCCTCTAAAGCGTTCAAATTTTTTCTGATGCCCTGCGGATCGTAAAGATGCTTGAATTTATCAATAGCGATCTTAAGGTCATCTCCGTTTATGGGCTTGAGGATGTAATCGACGGCCAGGGATTTAAATGCCTCGATTGCGTAGTGATCATAGGCAGTAATGAAAATTATAAAGGGCTTGTGTTCTGTAGAAAAAGCCACATCAAGACCGCTCATACCGGGCATCTCTATATCCATGAAAGCAAGTTCCGGTTTTTGACTATCAATAAGCGATTTGGCAGATATTCCGTCTGATGCTTCTCCGATTATCTCGATATCATCGAAAACCGAAAGCAAACGCCTCACTCTTAACCTTGCTACAGATTCATCATCCGCTAAAATAGCCCTGTAATTCATGGCACACACTTAACCCTGGGAAAGGTGATTAACACAACAGCTCCGTTATCATTCGAACAAACCAGTTTTCCCTTTGAACCATAAGTTAACTGTAAACGTTCATTTATGTTTTTGATGCCGGTGCCGGTCTCTGTTGCCTGTATATCAGATTTAAAACCCCGGCCACTGTCACTTACCATTATGGTTACCTTGTCTTCTGAAATTTCACATTTTACTTTTATGGCGGCACCTTCAGGAAGCGGAGCAACTCCGTATTTGATGCTGTTTTCAACCAATGGTTGAATCAACAACCCCAGAGATGAAACTGTTTTCGGATCACCTTCAACGGTAATATCATACTTGAGCCGCTCCCCGAACCTCTCTTTTTCAATAGAGAGATAATCTCCTACTATATCAAGTTCTTTAGACAATGGTAAGAGTTTTTCTTTTGAAGCGGTAAGCGTGTATCTGAAAAATTTGGAAAGGTTTAAAACCAGTTTTTCCGCTTTTTGTGAATCTAAAGAGATAAACTCCGCAATAGTATTTAGTGTATTAAAAAGGAAATGAGGATTGACTTGTGCCTGAAGTGCCTGGAACCGGCTTTCTGTTGCCAGTCGGCTTGCGGTCTGAATTTTTTCCTGAGCTGCATTTTTCTCATCCTGTATAGTGGAGATCCGGTCAACCAGAGCAAGTGCCAGAATGGTGAATTCAAGTGCGGAACCGATCAGATTCCCGTAAGCGGTTAAAAAATTACTTGGGGCCAGCCCGAAGTTACGAAAAGATCTTAAGATTACCCCGGAAGCAAGCATTAAGGACGCGCTTGTAAAAAAGACTGCTGACCTGCCGCGGGATTTGATATTTAAGATCCCTGAAATCAGGCAGGTTGAAACCAAAAACGGTGCTATAATATTGACACCCATAAGTAGAAATCTGGTATTCTCTATTGGAGAAAATACGCACATGGCCAGACCAAGTACCGATATCAGAGTGTATATATACCAGAACAGCGGGTCGGTGCTTCTTTTCAGGGAAAGAAAATTTCTGGAAAATTCGGATCCGAAAAAAAAGGTGAATCCCGCGAAGAACGGCCCGGCGGCTTTAACCAGAACATTAACTTTTAAAACAGAAATATTAAAAAAGCCGTTTGTAGAACCGACAAACAGAGCAAAAGATATTATGTAGGCGGCATACAACAAACAAGAGTTGAACCTGGCTTTTATGAATAGAAAAATATTGAAAAATGAGATCAAGGATATGGCTCCGAAATAAAAACCATACATGAGATTGTTACTGCTTGAGGATTTGTGGTATTCATATATGTTGTCATAACTCAAAGAAATAGCACAGGCGTCATGAGTATGTACTTTGATTAACAGTTCGTAAGGTTCTCCCCTCATTTCCGGCAGTACAAATGCACAACGGGCTTCTTTCATTGAGGGCCATTTTTTCTCAACCTGTAACCCGCTTAATGTGTACAGCTTAACACTGGAATCAGTAACAAGGTAAACAGCTATGGAATCCAGCAATGGATGATTGAAGCTTAAAATCCATCCCGGGTTGTTCTGAGATGAATCGATCAGTTGGATGCGAAGCCATACCGGAAAACTGTTATACCCGCCATTGTATGGAAGTTTTCGGTACTCATCCCAGGATTCTCCGGTAATTTTCTTGACGCTGTCTATGCCGAGTGTTCTGCTGCTGTCAATGAAAAACCTGCAGCTTTCGTTCAGGAGCTTCTTGTCTTTTGTACTGTTTGAGAGGGAAAAGTGGCTTCCGTATGTATTTACAGTAAAAAAGTTTAAAAAAATAAGGAAAAACAGCACTTGAAAAGAGCGGATGGTTTTTATTGTACATCTTGAAATCATTTGCCTGGGGATTGTCATAAAACCTGATAAGATTTTGAATTTTCTTTTAATGTCTGTTCAGTGATGTCATGATTGACATTGCATCGCCGGATGAGTACTGAACCATGCGTTTTTGAGTGCATGATTAATATAATACAAAGACCGGTTTCCTGCTTTCGCTGGAACCATCTTATTTATTTATTTCACCAGTTTTCCGGATGCCGTTTTTCAACGGCATGACGTCCGTAGCGGTAGTGCTGAAAAGGTTACTTCTGTGAATGACGTAACAGCCGAGATCCGTCATTCCTGCGAAGGCCGGAAGCCATTTTACTCTACTCCAAACATTTCTGGATGTCATTTTCGTGACGGTGTTGCTGAAAAGGTTACTATCGTCTATAAACAGTACTCTTTTCCACTGGTATTTTCCATATTGTATATTGATTTAAGTGTTAAAAACCCGAAATGGAGGTAGTATGCTGCGCTTGCTTTTGACCCCGTTATTTCTCTTTGCTTTCTGGTCTTTAGTTTCAGGACAGGATGATATTTATGTAGAGGGCAGTGGAGAAAGTGCCAACCGTGATGAAGCTTTGATGGCTGCGAAGCGGGATGCTATAGAGAAAGGGATCGGAACGATTTTGCTGTCCCAGACGGAAGTCGAAAATTTTATGGTTAAAAGGGACATGGTGATAACAAAGACTATCGGGGCAGTAAAAAAATATGAGATTTTGTCTGAATCGAAATCCTCAGATGGGCTTGTGCAGATAAAAATCAAGGCACAGCTTTCCAAAACAGCAATGCGGGATGATCTTGGTGCCTTCCATATCCTGATTGAATCGATGGATAAGCCCAGAGTCATGGTGATAATAAATGAGAACAATATCGGAAGTGAAGAGCCATCGAACCAGTCCGCTGAGAACTCAGTGTTAAAATTTTTGAAAGATCCTTATGAATTCGAGCTTGTGGACGCCAATGTGGCAGCCGATATCAGGAGTTCTAAAGCGAAGATGGCGGAACTGGCCGGTGATGTAAAGGCCGCCATTGCACTGGGACAGCAGTATGGCGCCGAGGTCCTTATAACCGGAAACGCTGTAAGCCGCAAGGCTGAAGAGGTCTCAAAAAACCTGGGGGGGATGATCTCTGTTCAGGCCGATGTAACACTGAAAGCTATAAACTGCACAACCGGGCGCATTATCGGCTCCGCGAGTGATCATGCGGCAAAGGTACATGTAAGCCCGGTAACGGCCGGTAATCAGGCGATAGAAAAGGCCGCCTCCAAAACGGCAGGAAAGCTTCTGGATGCAATTATCAAGGATTGGCAGGGGCAGCTTAATAATGGAACACCTATCAATGTTACTGTAAACGGTGTTTCAGTGTTCAAACTGAAAAATGCAGTAATCAATTCCATCAAGGGTCTGGCAGGTGTAAGCGCTGTGAAGGAGAGAAACTGGAACGGGCAGAGCTCCATACTGGTAATCGATGTGCAGTACAAGGGGAATACAGACGGATTCTGTTCAAAAGTAGACGGATTCAAATTCAAGGGCGGTGAGGGCAGCCTGTCTGTTACAGCTGTAAACGGCCAGGATGTCACGCTTGCTGCAAGTGCAAAATAAAATATGCAAAGTATTATCAGAAAAAAGACCAGGCAGATAAAAGTTCGGGGGATTGAGATCGGGGGCGGTGCTCCCGTTGTAATACAGTCAATGACCAACACCAGACCATCAGACATAGATGGTACGCTGGCTCAGATAGAAAGCTTGACAAAAGCAGGATGCCGCATTGTGCGGATGGCTGTTCCGGACCAGGCCGCGGCAGAATCGTTTAAAGCGGTAAGAAAGCGCACAGATGTTCCCCTTGTAGCCGACATTCATTTCGATTATCGCCTCGCAATTGCCGCAATTGAAGCCGGTGCCGATAAAATCAGAATAAATCCCGGAAACATTGGATCTGCAGACAGGGTAAAGGCGGTGATAGAGGCCGCGCGGGCTGCAGGAATTCCGGTCCGTATCGGTGTAAACTCCGGATCTCTGGAAAAGAGACTTCTTGAGAAGCATGGCGGACCCGTACCTGAGGCGCTTTTGGAGAGCGCGCAGGGCTATATTGACACCATGGAAAAATTGAATTTCGGGAATATAATTCTGTCAATAAAGGCCAGCGATGTTGTCACTACGATAAAAGCCTGCCGGCTGCTCTCTGAGCACACTGACGTTCCACAGCATATCGGTATAACCGAGTCGGGTACCGTGAGAAGCGGCTCTATAAGGTCCGCTGTGGGAATCGGGACCCTGCTTGCCGAGGGAATAGGGGATACTGTCAGGGTATCACTCGCCGGCGATCCGGTTCAGGAGATCTTTGTGGCCAGGGAGATTTTAAAATCACTTGGTCTGGCAGAGGGACTGGTAGTTATTGCCTGTCCAACCTGCGGACGAACACAAATTGATCTGGCATCACTTGCTCAGCAGGTAGAGGAGATGGTAGCAGGCATTGACAAACCACTCAAAATCGCGGTGATGGGCTGCGTGGTTAACGGTCCGGGCGAGGCCAGGGATGCAGATACCGGGATTGCCGGAGGTAAAGGCGAGGGGCTCGTTTTCCTTAAAGGAAAGCCTGCGGTAAAAGTGCCTGAAGATAAGCTGCTTGAGACTTTTAAGGAATACCTCACCAGAATTTTATAATGCTTCTATGAATTAAGATTGAAAGTGTCTTTGGCCTATAAGGCTGCCTCTTTTGTCATTCCTGTTAAAACAGTAAACCAGTTCTTTTAAGAGTAAGTTTTTCTGGAAGGGAGTATCCCCTCTTACCCTTTCTGCCTATCTGTTAACTGTATTCTGTCAACTGTATCCTGGAAGAGGGAGCCCCTCTTTCGTGGGATTGAGTTACGCCCCTTCAGGGCTATGTATCATCCGTTCCATTTACCCGGGGCGGTGCCCCGGGCTATAGAATTATGCACCTTCGGTGCGCAGGACCGTGTGGATCAAAACCTTTCCCATTGGCCCTTCATTTGCACATACCTTTTTAATTTTACCTGCTATCTTAAAAAGCCCCAAAGGGGCACAATTCAATAGCCAGGGGTAACACCCCTGGAACAAAACATTAGAATAATTTAAGCCCTGTAAGGGCGTAACAAAGGATCTCCTTTTGCCACAATCATTATCGCGCGTTCTTCTTCATTTTGTATTCAGCACAAAAAACCGCAGGCCTATAATAAATAAGGAAATCCAAGGCCAATTGCATGCGTATTTGACAGGCATTTTAAAAAATCTGAATTGCCCATCATTGCAAACCGGTGGAACAGAAGACCATGTTCATATACTGTGCAGCTTATCGCGAACAATCGCCATTAGTGACGTTCTGGAGGAAATAAAAAAGTCATCCTCAAAATGGATGAAAACCAGAGAGATTCAGGAGTTTTCCTGGCAAAACGGTTATGGTGCATTTTCAATCGGGGAGTCACAGGTAGATAAATTGATTCACTACATACAATCTCAACAAGAACATCATAAAGAAATTTCGTTTCAGGATGAATTCCGGAAATTTCTGAAATTGTATAATATTGAATATGACGAACGTTATGTATGGGATTGAGTTACGCCCCTTCAGGGCTAGGTATCATCCGTCCCATTTACCCGGGGCGGTGCCCCGGGCTATAGAATTATGCACCTTCGGTGCGCAGGACCG
>JAAYYB010000399.1 GCA_012515615.1 Fibrobacter sp. | reverse complement strand
TGGAACCGTATTGTTTGGGTACCTAAAGAAGTTAAAGAAAAAGTCAAAGAATTCATCCCTGCAGATATCGTTGACAAAATCGCTACTGAAGAAGACGCAAAGAATATTGATGAACTCAAAGAATTCTTGAAAGCAAAGGACCATCCAGTGGTTAAAAGATGGGAAGCTCAAGAAGAAGAATCTGAAGAAGCAAAAGATGTTCAAGTATCCGAGGAAGCTGCAGGTACAATGATGCCTGTTGCAACAGCAGGATCAATACCAATCATGGCCGGCGGATTCAGAATCATACTTAAAGACGCAAAAATCTACGCAAACAAAGTAATCATAAAGTCTGCTGAAAAAGACAATAAAGATAAACGGTGATTCTTTTTGACTCACCATGACTTAGATAAGAAAAAAAATGAAGGCTTCCAGCTTAGCGAAGAGTTGCTAGCGGCGCTTGAAAAGTTCAAGAAAATCGAGCTTGAAGACTTCCAAATGGATGTCAAAGACCTCGAAATAATCTTTGAAGGCGGCGCAGCAGGGCAAATCATGCCTAAAATGAAGTTGCCTGGACTTGCAGGTGGAAAACCCACTAGCCTGTTACAGGTGCCTTTTGTACCTCCAGTACAGAAGTACTCCAACAGCATAACAACAGTTAAACTCGGAGCAACCAAAAGCGAAGGCGGCACAAGAGGTAAAACTTTAACCATAGGCGGAGAACTTTCTCCTGCCTTCTACTCTTTTGAGCAGCCTATGCCACACAAACCAGTTGTAACCTTAGACGTTTTCGACATGGAAGTTCCCTTGTCCAAAGCAGTCAAGATGCACGTTAAAGACGTCGTCGGTGACCCTGCAGCTTGGGCTAAACTTGCAGTTGAAAAATTCGGCGCAGACATGGTAACAATACACTTAATCAGCATAGACCCCTTACTGAAGAATGCTCCACCTAAAGAAGCAGTTAAAACCGTTGAGAAAGTAATGCAGGCAGTTGATGTACCACTTGTTATAGGTGGATGCGGTGACCCGGTTAAAGACGCAGACATGTTTGAAGCAGTCTGTGAAGCTTTCCCAGGAGAACGTTTCCTAATCAGCTCAATAACAGCTGACATGGATGTTGAACGCTGCGCGAAATTCATCAAAAAATCAGGTAATGCAGTTCTATCATTTACTCCAATGGACTTAAACTTGGCACGTGAATTAAACAGACACTTATACGATTATCTGCCACGTGAAGACATAGTTATGGACTTAACAACTGCAGCATTAGGCTACGGTTTAGACTATGCATTCACTAACATGGAACGCGCTAGAATCGGCGGCTTATTGGGCGACCTTGAACTTGCTCATCCGATGAGTTCAGGTACAACTAACGCTTGGGCAGCCCGTGAAGCATGGCTGAAAATGTCAGCTGAATGGGAACCACGTGAACTTAGAGGTCCACTCTGGGAAGTTACAACAGCAGTTACACTGTTGCTTGCCGGCGTTGACATGTTCATGATGATGCATCCAGCAGCAGTTAAAACCCTCAAAGACGTAATTAACTATTTAACAAGCGGCAAAAAAGCTGACCCATCAAAGTTTCTTGACTGGGTCAAGGTGAAAGCTTAAGGAGGCATATGTTAAAATGACTGAGAAAAAGAAAGCTGGACTTAAAGAATTAAGCCCAATAGACATCTACAAGTTACTTCCAAAAATCAACTGTAAAGAATGCGGCTTTGACAACTGCATGGCTTTCGCCACGAAAATCGTAAACCGCGAAGTCAACATAGACGCTTGTCCTCCATTACTAAAGAAGGAACATGAGAAATCATACCTTAAACTAAAAGAAATGCTCAAACCAGCAGTTAAAGAAGTCATAGTCGGCGTAGGCGAGAAAGCCAAAAAAATCGGAGGCAAACTCGTCATGCACCGCCACGAATTTACATACACTAACCCCACAGCTATAGCCATAGATGTCACTGACGAAATGCCAGAGAACGAGGTTGTTTCACGCGTACAGAAAGCTGAAAAATACAGCTTCGAATACATAGGCAACATCTTAAAACTTGACTTGATAGCTGTCCGCTGTTTATCTGACGATGCAGACAAATTCAAAGCAGCAGTCAAAAAAGTATCAGAATCCACAAAATTACCAATGATTCTATGTGCACTTAACCCCTCAGTTGCTGAAGCAGGTTTAATGGCTGCTCCAAAAGCGCGTCCTCTAC
>JAAYYB010000230.1 GCA_012515615.1 Fibrobacter sp. | reverse complement strand
ATCTCAGGGATTGTATTTCTTTGTCTGCATCTACTCTTTTTCGGTCTTTTTCTGTCCGCAGAAGGCAAAGTGCGAGGCCAAAGAATTTTAAATCCGGAAAGCAGTGGACGACTCACGTCTTCCAACCAGGTTCGTAATCTCGAAAACCGGTTAAAACCTTTTCTTGAACACAGAATCAGAAGAGCAGGCCGCTTTAATGGACTCCCCCAGCTCAATCCCGAAAATATCCCTGCAGAAAGCGATATCCTGCAGTTGGCAAGAGTCTGGAACGACCTTTCACCGGAATTCAAAGTCCTATATAAAGAAGCCATAAGCATTCCCAAATCTTTTTCAGTCCATCTAAGTCCAGGCGGGAATTTTGAGGTCTATTACACCACAGTGGGACCCGACAGCGTCAGCTCTGCTGATCATTATGGATTTGAAGGTGCCGACTGGTCCGTAAAAACTGATAAAGGAAACGGTGTCCCCGACTATGTCGATGAGGTTGCCTGGGCACTTGACAGCTGCTGGTCAAAAATGATTGACCGATTTGGTTTCAAACCGCCGTTACCGTCTAAAGACTCGGGCCATCGCTCTGACAGGTACAAGGTGATCATCGAAGAGCAGGAATTCTCCTATTACGGGCTCACCTGGGTAGATGATCCGGGGAGCAGAGAAAAAGGCTACCCCAGTTATATCACGCTGAGAAACGATTGGTCCGGAGATGAGTGGAGTGATCTTGGATATAACGAACATCCCGAAGATGGCGCGCGGGTCACCTGTGCCCATGAACTGTTCCATGCAGTCCAATACGCAATGACCTGGAATGTAAATGACGGCATTTTCCTTGATGATTTTCCAATGACCTGGATTGAGGGATCAGCAGTTCTGATGGAAGAAACGGTTTTCGGATATATTGATGATTACCTGCAATATACAGATTTTTATTTTAGAAACCCCGGCATGTCATTTCTAAACCAGACAACGGAAAATATCGTATACACCAACTCTCTTCTTATGCTCTATTTATGCAAATTCGCCGGAGATTCACCGGGAATTGGCTTTATTAGAGATGTCTTCGACAACAACTATAAGAAATTGACCCCATTTCATAAAAATCTCAGATCAACCTCTGCCTCCATGGGTCATCTTTGGACCGACCTTCTTGCCGCTTTTCATACTTCATCTTTCTTCTCCGGCACACGGGCTGACACAAGCAGATTTCTAAATGATGCAGGCCTGTTTCTGCAATGGAGCTACGACGAAGGCAATTATTCCCCTGACGCTATTCAAAAGGCGGTTAATCCCTATGGAATGGCCAGATTCCACATCCCACCCCAATCCGTCCGGGATGATACTCTATTTATTTTCCTCAGCAGCCTCTCCAGGCAATACTACACTGATCTTGGAAGGACGTGGGCCGCAAATCTAATTATTAGAACACACGAGCAGGATTCCGTTTTAAATCTTCACCTGGACTCTCTTGGTAACGGTACCGCCATGTTCCCCGACTTGAATGAAATAGACGACATAATAGTGCTGGTCACCAACGGGCACCCCTCACTGGTGAGGGATTATATCGTTTCATTCCAGCACTGCGGAATAAACTATAAAGCCGGCAGCAGCCAGTCTATTGCTGCCACTTCAGTTGATAAGCAGAGCTCTGCATCAGTACAGCTTTACACAAAAAAAGACCTCAGATGTCCGCTGCAGATATCCGACACTCTTGACAATCGTCTAATTGATTCTGCACAGGCTCATTATCTTAAACCAATCTCCTCTTTATTCCACATTTCATTCCCTGCAGTCTGGAGCAGTTCAATGTCCGGAGATTCTATCTCTGCCACACTCACGATGTATCCAGAATCATCACAACAGATAGATGACGCATCGATCTACGTATGGAACTCCAGCTCTTCTTTGTGGGCAAAATCCGGTAATCCCATCATCGATACTTCAGGCACAGTCAACATCACACGTACCATCACAGACCCGGGAATCTATGCTGTATTTGTTCCTAAAACAAACAGCCACAAAGGAAGCATTCTGGCCAGCCCTAACCCGGTACGACTAAAAGGTAAACAGGGCCAGGTAAGATTCACCGGTGCAGAAATACTGGAGGTAAGAATTTATTCCAGCACAGGTTCACTGGTTTACAAAACAGTGACAGACAACCTGTGGCACCTTAACAACTCTGAGAACAAAAGTGTCGCTCCAGGATTGTACCATGCAATCATCACTTTCAAAAACAATGAAACTTATCGTACCGAAACTGCACGTCGCAAGATAATGGTGACACCATGAAAAGAATTTCGATTTTGACTATTGTTGCTCTGATCTCTCTTTTTTGCTTCTCATGCAACAGAATCCATGTTAATGAAAAAGTTGCAGCTACAATTCCGGTGGCCCATGAAAGGCTTTATCTGGCACCTCTTGTCAGTGAAGCCGGAATGGAGAAGATTCCGGGCTGGCCACAGGATCCTGAGCAGCAGGAAGTGCTTCTTCAATCTCTGAACGAGATCTGGAACAAGCTCAGGGGCGAGTTTCATAGGTGTGAAAAAAAGGGGCTCTACGAAATCGTCGAAGATGCAGAAAACCCTACAATGAGGATCTCTGTAACTATTACCTCTGCAGAGCTTTATGGAGATACACTGAATATGCCTGTAAGGCTTGAGGCAGAGCGCATTCCCGACGGTCAGCATTTTATTTACACAATTCCGGCATATTCACATTCACAGAGTCAGCAGAATCAGTTTCACCATATCGGACTGCTTCTGTCAAATTACAAAAGAACATTCCCCTATAAACTTATTGTAAGTTTTTTCTACGCCCATTGATGGAAACAGATACATAAGTCACCGGCAACGACTATTCTGTTTTCCGGTTTCTCTGAGCAGAGATAATTGCCATCGCAGCAATCCCCTCTCCTTTGCCAAATGCAGTTAAACCCTCTCCTGAAGTAGCAGTAAATCCGACATGTTCTACCGGCAGAGAAAGAAGCGAAGCCAGTGAGTTACGGATCGCAGGAATATGCTCCGCGAGATGAGGTCTGCGTGCTTCTACAGAAACCGACAGATGATTAATCTTATAATCGTTGAGCATCCCGAGTGCTCTGGCAAGGTAAACTCTGCTATCCTTTATACCTTGTTTAAGACAGAGATCATCACTTACCTTTCCAAGAATGTTAATCCCGGTCAATCCTGAAATGGCATTTGTAATGGCATGCAGTACTACATCCGCATCACTGTTACCATCAAGCCCCGCGTGTCCCGGAATAACAATCCCACCCAGAATCAGAGGCTTTGTTGTCAACGATGATTCAAAAGCATGAGAATCCTGACCTATGGCACATATATACATCAGTAACCTTTCAGCACGGGACAGAAAACTGCCCGGTGTAAATTAACAGTTAGTATTTCAGCTTCACCCGGTTTTATCTCTCTTTGACATATCTCAGGGCAAAACAGATATGTCTGAACAAGCACAAGTGAATAATATAAATCTTAGGAACAAGGGGTTTGTGTGATCATCTGAAGCAAACTCTGAGATGAGATCAGTAGCTTTAAGATTTTTATTTTCTGATGACAAGAAGCGGTATCTCAATTTTCCCCAAGAGTGTTCCTTTGACTGCATCAATCAGTTCTGCTGTAAACAGCAGTTTTTCTTCATCACGGTTTACCTTTTCAAAATAAAGGAACCCGCTGACATACCCGCCACCTTCAATCACTCCGTCAGGAAGCACCTTGACAATCATTTCTTCAGTAGGGAGCTCAATTTTTGCCCATACTGTATAGTAACGGCTGTAGTAGAGCGAATCAATTGTGAAGGAATCCTGGTATGCCGGAAATGACGGGTACATTCTTGAGCAGTAAGGGGCCACTGAGAATTTCTGGCAATCTATAGAAGATGGCAGAGGAAAGGGATATGGAAGAATTATCCATGGATCTTTCAGCGTCCCTGTTATCTCATAAGGAGGCAGCGCTGCATAGATGTTCTGGCTGCTCAGTCCGACTATACTAAACTCACTATACCTGATTAAAAGAAGCCTGCCGCTGTTATTCTGTAAAGTAATACGCAGAGGGGTTATCTTATCGAGGATATCCGGTCTACCTGTCCAGGCCTGAGCTTCCACCAGGATACTGACCCCTGCGGTTTCCGCATAAACCGCTCCCTCCAGCACTTCGGAGTTCTGAGCCCCGGGACCAGGCACTATCTTTATGCTTGTTGCACAACTCAGAACAAGCAAAACTGCAAACAGAAGTAAAACCCGAAACATTTTTCGCACCTCTACTTTGTAGAGGAGCAAGAAAAATGCCACGAAGCGGCCTTTACAGAGCACTTGTGCTCTGTAAAACCGAACATTATCTTGACTGCTGAATAATCCAGTTAAGAGACACTATTAACCGGTAAACAAGTGCGATCAGGGAAAGAAGAATTCCATGGATTGCAGTGACTATAAAACCAGAATTATGTGCCAGAGACTTTATTTTTTCTCTGTTGCGGAAGATAAGAAAACCTCCCGCAGAAAGAAAGATGACTTTTAACAGACTTCCGGGAAACCTGACTTTAAATTTACTTCTCATCCTGCCTCCCTGAAAATTAAACAGCGGTTTTTTCTGAATCAACGCAACATTTCCCACAGGTACCCCTCTTGTCAAGAGGAATATAAGAACGACGAACGGAAACACTTTTGTATGCGGGCCGCATTATCCGTCCTCCGCTTATCAGCTCCTCAATACGATGAGAACACCACCCTGCTATTCTGGATATGGCAAATATCGGTGTAAAAAGTTCTCTGGGGATATTAAGCATATCATATACAAAACCCGAGTAAAAATCTACATTTGCTGAAATCGGCTTATTGATACCTTTTTCTTCACGGATCACATTCGGAGAAACCTTCTCAATAATTTTAAACAGATTGTACTCATCCACCCTCGACTTTTCCTTTGCCAGCTCAGCCGCCTTCTCCCTGAGAACCACAGCTCTGGGGTCCGATAGCGTGTAAACCGCATGCCCTATTCCGTAAATCAACCCTTTTCTATCAAAAGCGTCCTTCCTCAGAAGTCTGGTCAGATATGCTGCGACCTCCTGCTCATCGTTCCAATCCTTTACCGACGTCTTAAGATCATCCATCATCTGAGCAACCTTGATATTTGCCCCGCCATGCTTTGGCCCTTTCAGAGAGCCTACAGCCGCGGCGATTGCCGAATAGGTGTCGGTATCTGATGATGAAACAACGTGCAGAGCAAATGCAGAATTATTGCCACCGCCATGCTCTGCATGAAGGATCAATGATAAATCCAGCGTCTCTGCTTCCAGGGCAGTAAAGCTGCTGTCGGGACGAACCATGTAAAGAAAATTCTCGGCAGTGCTTAAACCCGGCTGTGGATTGTGAATAAAGAGGCTCTGGTTATCATAATAATGACGTTTGGCCTGATAAGCATAGGCTACCATGGTTGGAAATCTGGCTATAAGCTCTATACATTGTCTCAGTACATTTTTTATGCTCAGATCTTCAGGATTCTCATCATAGGAATAGCTGGCCAGAACAGCCCTGGCAAGTTTATTCATAATATCGGGACTCGGAGCTTTCAATATCATATTCTCTGTGAAGCCATCCGGAAGATCCCTGCAGCTTTCAAGCATACCCTTGAAGAGATCTAACTGCTCTTTATCGGGCAGATTACCAAACAAAAGCAGGTAGATAACCTCATTGAACCCGATTCTTTTCTCCCTGCGGCACCCATGGACTATCTCCTCGACATCGATTCCTCTGTACCGTAAGCGCCCTTCAACAGGAACCTTCTCATTTTCATCAACTATGTAACCGTGTACATCACCAATGCTTGTCAGCCCAACAAGAACACCCGTCCCGTCGGCGTTGCGCAAACCACGTTTAACATTGTATTTGGAATACAAACTCGGATCCAGAGTGTTACTCTCAAGCGCAATTTGCGCAGCCTGATCAAGGAACTGAACTTCGAATTCAGACAGCTTTCTTTTGTTTTCGTGCATAGACAATCCAATCTTTTTGAAATACCGGAAAGGAAAATATACATCAAGGAAATCAGCTGTATAAGTCCATTCTCTTTTCTCGAGGAGCTAAAATTTCCTCCTGAAGATCTGATGGAATTATCGTTTTCAGATGCCTGATTGAACCTTTGATGCATAATTGCAATAGCAATGCATTAAATAGAAATGTATATTCTCCTGTTCCCTATCAAAAGGAGATTCAAAATGAGCGGTAAAGAGCTGGACCAGACCCTGGTGCTTATTAAGCCCGATGCATTAAAAAACTCTCTCACCGGTTATGTGCTTTCACTTCTTTCGGAATTTCATACCGGTCTGCGTTTCGCAGGAACAAAAATTGTCCATGTATCAAAAATGCTGGCAGAAGAGCATTATGCTGAACATCGCGGAAAACACTTTTTCCCGCCTCTTATCGAATACATAACTGGCCTGAGCCACTACCCGGATGAACCCATTAAACAGAGAGTCGTGGCAATCGTTTACCAGGGTATAGATGCCGTACCGAAAATTAGAGCTATCGCCGGACCTACAAACCCACTGGTGGCAAGAGAACAAAAACCCGGCTGCATTCGTTCTTTAGGGACCCTCTTCCCTATCAAAGACAAAGACGGTCAGATAATCGATCAGAGGATGGACAATCTGATCCATGCATCAGCCACAGATCTGGAAGCGGAACGTGAAATAAAGCTCTGGTTTATGCCCAATGACATCCCCCCTTATATGCAGGGCTATGCTACCAAGAAAAGCGAAAGGCATTTCTACTTCAAAGATGGAAAACTCTCTGAGGACCATGTCCCAGGAAGCTTTTGTATAGTCGCTCCAGGAGACATTGTCTGGGAATCAGACCTGGCAATACTGCACGCTATTGCAGATGGTACACCGTCAAAGGGAACTCTTGAATCTGTAGTAGCCAAATATCTGGTGAATCAGATAAGATAAAAAGATACGCGGGCGAAACTGACAGCAGCCGCTGACGGTTTCGCCTGCTCCTGCTCACCTGTTTCACCCCAGAGATGACTTTGGGACTTACCCACAGATCCATTTAACGAGTTAAGTCACTCCTTCACCCCAGAGGTAACTTTGGGACTCTCCACAGATCCATTTAACGTGTTAAGTCACTCTTTCACCCCAAGGTGACTTTGGGACTCTCCACAGATCCCATTTAACGTGTTAAGTCACTCTTTCACCCTAGAGGTAACTTTGGGACTCTCCACAGATCCATTTAACGAGTTAAGTCACTCTTTCACCCCAGAGGTAAATTTGGGACTCTCCACGATTCATTTAACGTCTTAAATCACTCTTTCACCCCAGACATAATGACTCCCCTCCCCTCACATCCATTTAACATATTAACCCATTAATCTCACCCCGGAAATTACCCCCCACTACCGGTTCTCAATTCACCATCAAAAGTTCAGTAATTCAGTCTACAAAAAAACTGCACAAATAAATATTATGAGTTATATTTCAGTTAAGTTTATACGGCTGAAACTACTCTGAACTGAGGAGATAATTTGAAAAAGCATCTATTTGTTGTCGTGAGTCTCTCTCTGCTTCTTATCATTTCATGTGGAAAGAAAGAAACAGCACAAAAAAACTCTCCTGACATTAATGTAAAATCAATCAGCTCTCAGGAAGAATTTACAAAAATTCTTGAATCCAGTCAGAACAAGCTGCTTGTTTTTGACCTCTACGCAGACTGGTGTGCTCCCTGCAGAATGCTTGCCCCTACCTACAATGAGATTGCCGGTACCCACAAAGAGAAAGCTGCCTTTTACAGGGTAAATGTAGACAAACACCCTGAGATCGCGCAGGCATTTGGCGTCAGGGGAATCCCCTATGTTGTATTTGTTAAAAACAAGGAAGTAGTCAACGCTCTTACCGGGCTTAATCCGCGGGAAAGCTATGAAAAAGTCATCCTGGCCTGCGGAAATGAGAATTCTGCGGCAGACTGCAGTAACAATCTCGGTTCAATGTAAGCTCTATAAAGCTATTCGGGTTCCGGTTTTTTCCTGAGCTGCTTTTTTATTCCAGTTATTGACTTTGATTCGCGGCGTTTGCGTTTAACAGATACTGGAATCGCAGTAGGAATACGGGGCGGCTCTTTCCTGTTTAACTTTTCAAGCCTGGCGCGCAGAGTAAGAAGACATCTTTTGCGGTTAAGGTACTGACTGCGCTCTCTTCTGCAGATAGCGGTTAAACCACTTGGACGATGTACGATCCTTACACCGCTCTCTGTTTTATTGACATGCTGGCCGCCCTTGCCGCTTGAGCGGAATGTAAAGACATCGCAATCAGCAAGCAGTTCTTCATCAGAATCGGGGATATGAATCGGTTTCATATCCCCAATATGCAATATTTACTCTCTTGAAACAACACTGATCTGCTAATTTACAGAGCTCCTTACATAAGTTTTACCTGCTGAGACCTCGTGAAACCAACCCCTGTTATGCGGATCAAATAGATCCCAGGGTTAACATGCTTACCGGAAGATGAACGGCCATCCCAGACAAGTCTGTTTGCATGTGCAGTATTGCTTAATGTGCGTATGACCTTACCGTTTATCGCCAGTATCTCTGCTCTTACAACTGCATCTTGAGGAATGCTGAACCTGGTCTCAACAGGTGCTGATGCTTTATAGGCCGTAACTACGATAAATTCACCTGTCTGCTGCTTTCCAGTCTGCCGCCCAAGTGACGTTGGGATATATGGCGGAACCTCTATCCACTGGAAATCACCCTCTGAATATCCATACGAGCTCACAATAGTCTGTATAGCACTGTTATTATGAGTGGCGCCCATGATTTTTTCCCTGATATTTCTAACCACCATAACATCCACAGCCGGCCCGAATACACCCATGGCGATACTGCCGGGACAGTGTGAAACGGCACCAAAAGGTCCGCCTTTTGTTGCCCATAACGAATCAACTACACATAATTGCTGCCGTGGCGGTGTACCGCCTATAATAGCATCTGATTTACTCTCATCGATCATTTCCTGTAAAGTGGGACAATTACCCCCCCCGGACTTGAAGAATGTACCGGTATGGTTTTTCATGCTCAAGGTATAGCCACCCTTATCGGTCTGACCATGCCCCTTATTAACAGAACAGTTGACCAGTATATCTGTAACAAATTGTCCGCTTTGATCAACAAGTACGCTTGTGCAGCCCAGTGTTTTACTTCCTACCGTAACCTGGGTGCTTCCCCTGGATGCACTGGAAACAACCACTCCCTGCGGAATACCATTGCCATTTGCATATGGCGTGTACTTATCATTGCCTGATGCAATATGGCAAGCATCGTAGATCGTAATATTTGCCGGTGTTACACCCAGTTTGATAAGTTCTTTACAGATTTTTCCTGCAATAGCCACCCGATGCATATTAAGGACTTCAATACAGTTCACTTTTAAAGCCGCTTTAACCGCACTCCACTCCTTGCCGGATGGCTTTCTGAATATTGCAGCCCAGGCATCTGGTACATTGTTTTTTCCTGATAGAGCCATTGCCATTCCATCCAGGTTATCTTCAACCCGGGATGTGTTTACGGCAGCATTCTGTTTTTGAAATGTATTCGCGACATTAGCCTGAGCTGCGTTAGTAAACATTTCCGGATCAGTGCAGCAGACAACCTTTCTGTTATCAATTTCATCATTTATCTTCATACCATTTGACCAGGCCGTATTCGCCAGGGGGGCAGCAAAAACAGAATCTATCCCTGAACCAGCAATCGTCAACCCGGCCGCACCAGCTCCTACAGACTTCATAAATGAACGCCGACTCACACTGTCATTGTTTTCCATTCAAGCCTCTTTTCTCACTCCGTCATGGAGATCTTTAAAATGGCGATTATTAGTTAACACAATCCGCCGAATTATTCAAGAATCAGCTACAAATGATGTTATTCGTTACTGGCAGTTTTATTCTCATAAAGTTCCAGAAAGCTTGCGGCGGTGCTCCTTGCATCAGCCTTGATTGAGTATCCTGACAGTTGTACTATAAAGTAGTACTTCCCAAAATGCGCATAGGCGTTGACACCGCTTAGATTTTCATCCATAAACGCCACGGTTTCAGCATAATTTCCAACTTTTTGTCCGTCGTCAGAGGTGGAACTTTTGAAGTTAAACATCTTTGTAGAATTTGAATTACTGCCGAAATCTGTAATAATGATGTCCGCAAGGTAATCTGATGATACCATCTTCTGTCTAAATCCCTCAATCATTCCATTATCGGTGAAATCCTTTGCGCCACCATTCAGCCCTGCATCAGAGAAGCAGTTGCTGGTATTAAATTCAAAATACGACGACTCGGTCCACCCGCTGACCTCGTTGGCTGCCAGTTTGAATCCTCTGATACCCTGTGTATCACCTTCATTTTCAGTAACCAGCTTGCAGGAAACAGCTGTCAAAAAAACCGCAAGTACAGAAATCGTGAAGGCATTTTTCATGCAGAACCTCCTTTTAAAAATTTACGATTATTTTTACCCGACTCTGAAAATCGGTAAAATTCCTTTTGTCAAATATTAATGTCTCGAAATTACTGATCTGGAGATTGGGAAGGATGATCAGGGATAAATTAAAAGTGTATCCGATCTGGGGTGTACTGTTTGTAACCCCGTTTCTTCTTGTCCACACCAGCTTTAAATCATGAGAATTAAAAAGTGATCTGATAATTTTTACATTCTGAAAATTGAGATTCATTGTCAGAGCCGGACCACCTTCAAACTTTGTTCCGAGAGAATCTGTTATATAAGATGCGTTAAGTTTTGGCTGTACCCTGAGCCATGGCGTAACGATTCGGTCATAGCCCAGACTTCCATCATGGTATTCTTTTTCTGAATAATAATTCCATATAGCCTGCCAGAAATTTTTGGCTCCCAGCCAAACCTGAATGTCATTTTCTGTACTGAAAGCCCTGCTGGTATCTGCGCGTGTCCACTCATTGAAATTACGCAACAGAACTGCATCTGACGGGAAAATGTGTACACCGAAACCGCCGTTAACTGTTGAGCTCTGCACACCATTTAAAGCCGTAGCAACATCTAACAGTGATGGACGTGCGGCATTAAAGAAACAGTTTACGTTTTGAGAAACAGATGCACGTGGAGAGAACCAGCGCAAAGGCCCGAACCACTGGCCCGGCTTCAGTATGAAAAACAGGGCCCTGGTAACACTGTCAGTACTGGTATTATTCTTATAATACCTATTATGCAGAAGATAATACGAAGCTGTTATATCCACTCCCCGTGGAGCATCGATTGTCTGTATTTCAATCCCAGGCCTTATGACAGATGATGGCATGCTGTCAAGCTCAATTCCGCTTCGGTAAAGAAGATTTCCGGTAAGTGATACCGCCTGGATCGGAGCAACAGTCATTTCAACAGTGCTCATTCTTCCATAATTCCAGCTCTCGTTGCCGGACTCTGTTTTGTATTCAGAGTGTGAGATGTCATAACTAATTTTACTGAACCTGGTCAGATTCTGGAGATACTTCGACGATGTCTCGTAAAGACGAAGACGCAGCTTGTCTTTAGTATTGAAAAGGCTGTCGAGGGCGGTCAACACTGTATCGCTATTTTCTTTTTTCTGCTCAATGTTTAGTGGTCGATTTATTTAGACAGAAAATTGTCTTTTCTTAAGTGGTTTATCTCTAATGTTAAGCTACCTGGTTTAGGGTTACTCTTGCAAAATATACTTCTTCTGGATAATTGTAATCCAATGAT
>JAAYYB010000229.1 GCA_012515615.1 Fibrobacter sp. | reverse complement strand
GCATGCGCCAGTGACCGGGGCGGATCCACTAAGCACCAGTATTTTAGTGGTGCTCACTACCGTTCGCCCCTACTATCATCTAATCTCAACAAAAAATCACCCGGAAATGTCCGAAGCACCAGTAATATAGACTTTTCTGCTGTAAAAGGACAATAGTAAAACAGCACTCCTGCAGCCTGGGTTCAAGCGTTCAACAGATTTATAGCTTCAACACTGCCGGTATGTCATTTGTAGAGCATTCAACGTTCAGATGTTCAAAGGGTCAGAGAATCACTTTTCGACAAGGAGCAAGTGTGAGCAGCAGGCCGTTGAACACTGAATGCTGAAAACCCTTCACCTCTACTCATACCTCAGCGCCTCAATAGGGTTCATGGTTGCGGCCCGACGGGCAGGATACCAGCCGAAGAAAATTCCCACACAGGCGGAGAAGAAGAACCCCAGCACAACCGACCACCAGGTAACCGCTGCCGGCAGATCGATAATGCTGGAAACAGCCCATGCTACTATGAATCCAAGTAATGTCCCGATTAGTCCGCCAACCAGAGATAATGTCACCGCTTCGATAAGAAATTGCGAAAGAATATCCTTTTTCCTGGCTCCTACTGCTTTGCGGATACCAATTTCTCTTGTCCTCTCCGTAACAGAGACAAGCATGATATTCATGATCCCTATCCCGCCCACCACAAGAGAAAGCGCTGTCACCCCGATCATAAGCCCGAATACCCCTGAGGTAATCGTACGGTAGGTTTCAAGCAGCTGCTCTGCACTGTTTATATTAAAATCATCCTCTTCTCCTGGCCCCAGATTTCTTCTCTTCCTCAGAATACGGGTTATCTCTCCTCTTGCGTTGTCAATTTCATCAGGGCTGCGCGGCTTTACGATAATTGTTACAGACTCATTTCCGCGAACCGTTACAGGTCCGGAAAAAAGTTTTATAAAAGTGGTTATGGGTATCACTATAGTATTATCCTGATCGTTTCCAAAAAGCGACCCCTTTTCCTCCAGAACCGCAGTTACCTCAAATCTGTGCCGCCCGACAAGAATCGATTTACCCAGAGCTTCCCTCGATGGAAACAGCTTTTCTGCAACCGTTTTTCCTATCATCGCCGTCTGCCTGCTCTGATTGAGATCAGTTCCCAGCATCTGTCTGCCGGCGTCAATATTGAACTCGGTTATATACTGATATTCCGGGGTGGTCCCCACAAGCTGAACCCCTGTCAACTCCTGCCCCTCAAACCTCACACTTACCGGAAACATGAGCATCGATGCCACCTGTTGCGCAGTCTGCACCCTCATCTTTATGGCTTCAGCATCCTCAAGTGTCAAATTTCTCCTTCGTCTGGCCTTTATAGCCTCATCACGGTTCATGACCCAGGAATGTTTCTGGACATAAAGGGTGTTTGATCCCATTGATGCCATCTGATTGGAAACAGTCCGGTTAAGCCCGTCAATAAGAGCCAGCATGCCTATTACAGTCATGACCCCGATCATTATTCCCAGTGTGGTAAGCACTGAGCGGAGCTTATGGGCCCCTATCGAGCCTATTGAGAGACGAAATGCCTCCCTTACGTTTATCACTTTACCCTCTCATCACCCTCAAGGAGGCCATCTCTTACCCTGATTATACGCTGCGCATACGACCCCACATCCTGATCGTGTGTAACAAGGATAAGAGTTTTCCCCTGTTCAAAAAGAGATTCAAATATCTCCAGTATCTCTCTTCCAGTGCGGGTATCAAGATTTCCCGTAGGCTCATCGGCAAGGATCAGCGGCGGATCATTGACCAGCGCCCTTGCAATCGCCACCCTCTGGCGCTCCCCGCCCGACATCTCTGCCGGACGGTGGTTTATGCGGTGCTCAAGACCCACAGAATTGAGCACCTCTTGTGCCCTGCTCCTGCGTTCAGGCAACGATACCCCCGCGTAAAGCATCGGGAGTTCAACATTGTGGAGAGCTGTATCGCCTGCAATGAGGTTAAATGTCTGGAACACAAACCCGATACTGCGGTTGCGCACAGCAGCCAGACTGTCTTCATCCATCCCCGAAACATCTTCTCCGTCAAGGATATACCGTCCCCCGGAAGGCGTGTCAAGACAACCCAGAATATTCATCAGCGTTGATTTGCCGGAACCGGACGGGCCCATGATCGAAACATACCCGCCTCTGGCAATGGAAAGAGACACATCTTCAAGCGCCCTCACCTTAACGCTTCCCATACTGTATACTTTTGAAACATGACGCAGTTCAATCAGCATGTTTTTAAACGGATCCTCCCAAACGGGAAAATTCACCTTTACGGCTAATTTTTACAGTTAATAGATGCGGCGGCGCGGAAATTATCGTATCGGAACGCTTACTGCGGCCGCACAGTCTGGCCCTCCTCAAGCTCCCGCAACGATTCAAACGGCCCGGCGATGATCTGCATCCCCTCTTTTAGACCGGCTGTTATCTGTATATAATCTTCACCTGTGATCCCGGTATTTACAGGTATCAGACGGGCCACTCCGTTATCATAGATAAAAACAGCCTCTACTTCATCATTGCCCGGATTTGAACTGCTTCCATCCGCCTGCTCCGGGAGATCATCCCCCGGGCGGACCACTACCGCCTGAAGTGGAACCATCAGCACGTTTTTCTCTGCCTCTGTTACTATCTGCACATTAGCAGTCATGCCGGGTTTTAAAGCCGAAACAGTATCGGTTATTATAATATCCACAGCATAACTCACAGTCGCCTCTTCCTGAATGAACTCCTCAGCCCTGTCGTCTGCAGAGGCATACCCCACCTCAATAACCGATCCTCTGAACTGCTTTCCGGAAATTGCCTCTACGTCAATAATCGCCCGCTGCCCTTTTTTTACTTTTGCCACATCCGCTTCGTCTACTTCACATTCGATTTCCATGCGATCAAGATCTGCTATCACCATAAGAACCGTTCCGGGATTATTCAGTGTTCCAGGGATAACATTCTCTCCCAGCTCCACATTCAGCTGAGTCACAGTACCATCTATTGGAGCTTCGATCCTGGTGTCCTGAAGCTGCTCTGTTGCCTGGACATAAGCGGCCTGTGCCTCTTTGACTCGGGCCCGGTCCAGGAGAAACTGTGTTCGTGCAGCCTCATATTCCTGCTCTGAAATCAACTGTGAATCGAAGAGCTTTTGTGCGCGGTTAAACTGCGATCGGCTCTGAGCCATGGATGCCCGTGTGATGTCAAGATTGGCACGGGTCCTGCGCACCTGCGCCCTGAATTCTGTTTGGTCAAGAGAAATGAGCAGCGCGCCCTTTTTCACCCTGTCACCTTCATTGACCGGGAGCCGATCGATTTTTCCGACTATGGATGTTGATATCTGCACCTCGGTCAAAGGACGGACCTCACCGGGAGCAGACACCACAGATGTTATATCTCCGCGGGTCACCTCCGTTATTTCAACCTCAATCCCGCTGTTTCTTCTGGCGATAAGCACAATCGCTAAAACAACCAGAAGAATTACCGCGGATAGGGCTCCGATTAGTTTTTTGTTACGTATATTCATGGGCCCTCTTCTTCACCATTCACCGGCCAGACGGATAATCCGGGCATAAGAGAGGTGGTAACTTATTATTATCTGTATAGATTCCAGAATTGCCTGCTGATAGGCAGTCTGGCTCTGAATCAGTTCCAGTGCCGAGGTGGCCCCCAGACGGAACTGCTCCTGAGTGACCCTCAACTGCTCCCGGGCCTGCTCACGAAGAATCTCAGCGGTGGAAAGAGCCTCCCGTGAAGAGAGATATTCATTGTAAGCCCCGTTTATCTCCTGGAGCAGATTCCCACGGGTAATCTTTTGTTCCGCTTCCGCAGTTTGCACCTGAGCGTTTGATTCCCGAAGCCGCCCGTACCATCCAAGCCCCTCAAAAATATTCCATGTTAGCTGCACCCCCAGATTCCAGGAGTCGTTATCTGACCAGTTACCCCAGCCCGGCTCAGTACTTGCGGATCCGTAGGAAAATCCCGCACCTATAACAGGCACTTTTTGCAGCTGTGTAGATAACCTGTTTGTCTTCTGAACCTCAAGGGTAAAATTGGCGGAAATCATCGAGGGATTCTTTTTAAGGATTATGGTAACCAGTGAATCGTGATCGGGAGGGGGACCAGAGATCTGCGGAAACTGAAGTGAAGTATCGACAGCAAGCGGGTAGAGCCTTCCGATCTGATTTGCCAGATTCCTGTTTGCAGTCTCAAGCTCGGAGCGCGCATTTATGAGCTCGATTCTGCGCCGGGCCCGATCGACCTCGATTCTGAGAAGCTCTGGACGAGCTATGGCTCCCAGTGCAAACCTTTCGCGTGCTATGAGCATCTGTTCTTCACTTTGAGCAGCGGAAGCCTGTGTGACATCGATATTTTTATGCACTGCGATCAGGTTGTAATATGCCTCTTTGACGTTGTAAGCCAGATCCGCTTTGGAGCCCCTGAATGTGGTTTCTGCAATATCCGCCACTGTAAAGGCAGCTTTGAGACCGGCAAAAGAGGCTAAGTCTATTAATACAGCGTTGATATTTATGGCGGTCTGGTACTGCTCATTTGAGTAAACCGGGGAAAATCCAGGCGGAAATCCCAGGCTATCGGTTCCAGGGGTCTGGTCAGGACCACTCCTGTCATAACTTGTTGTAAACGAGAGCGTTGGAATGACCGCACTGAGAGCGCTGAAAACGGAGGCGCTTCTCTGCAGACGCTCCCCCATGCTTCTCTCAAGATATGGACTTTGCTCAAGTGCGATCCGGACACACTCATCAAGGTTCAACACCGGATCGATTTCACTGCCCCAGGCACAGGTAATCGCAATCAGGGTAAGGAGGCTCTTCACTGATGCATCGTTGAACATGTTGATCCTGCCATGGAAACGGGGGAAGAGACTTACAGTGTTGTAGTGCTAAATTTGTGCCATAATTAGCAGGTTGGACAATAATGGAAGAGGGTGCCCCAATACAAGTAATAATCAAGGATAAAGATATTCTGGAAGAGGGTGTCCCCTCTTTCGCTGCAGCCTGTCGAAGACGCCAGTCTTCCGCTATTACCCCGTGTTGTCCACCATTTGTGCAGGCAGGTTATGGTTATCGCATTTTCAAACGCCTTTGCGGCCGCACAGACGAACTGTAGGTAGATTAAAACGGGTTGTAGCCTTCCGGGAATCAGATAAGTAAGGCCGGTGAATATAACGTGCCAGGATTGTAAATGAGAGCGGTGTTAAGTACATGCTCAATTCCCAGGCTTCATGTTAAAACAGGTCGCATTTACCCTCCGCGTCCTTTGCGACCTTTGCGTTTTAAATTCTGATCTTTGATTGTGAGATTAGAATTCAAATCTGGATTGATATAAGGAATATTATGAAAAAAAACCGGTATATCTTGAGCGCATCCTTGCGCTTAAGACAACCGGTGGGAAAACAGATCACCAACATGCCAAAGCTGCAACCCGTCAACTTGTCTTTTGTCTTGCAACTTGTGACTTGCGACTTGCAACTTGCGACTTCTTACCCCTTCTTTTCCAGACTCAGCAATTTCAACAACCTCTCCCAGGTGCTTTGTGATTCATCAACACTCTGTAAAGGATTGAATGAATTGCCGCCCGTAGCCGAAACTGAGCTGTTGGAAGCCACATTTGATGATTTTTCGCCTCTTAATGGGTGAGGATAGGCATAGGGAGTGTAGCCGTCTTTTTTCTTCATGAAAAAATCCCTGTTCTCCTTTACAAACTCACGCGGCTTGCCTTCGGGCATATGAGGCGTGATGTCCTGACCGTTTACCTTGTTATTCCACAGGTAGAGATCTTTTATCTGATCCTGTGCAGGGTAAGCGCCGTTATTCTTGCTCTCCATTGTCAGAGTGACAGGCCTGGTGAAATCTCCGGAAAATTGGTTATCGTAGATAACACCGGTGCCACCCCTTATATACATCCCCATATAGCTGTGACCCGAGTTGATCTTGTTTCCGTAGATCTCATAGGTGCGGCTACCGCGTCCGAAAAACTTGTTTCCATGGGCATCGACAGGATTTGTATTCTGGTTGCCGTCGTTGATTGTGTTATACCTGAACACGTACCTTGATCCGTTATTTGAACCTATGGAGTGCCAGTTTTTAGCAATTTTATGCTCAAAAACGTTGTCTTCGATAAATGTGGCATCACCGGTTCCCAGTTCAGCGGGCCTGTTCCACGACTCTTCATCATCACCATAAACCACGATGTCTGTGATTGTGTTTTCCTCAAAACGGTTGTTATCGATTACTCCTTTAGAGCCGTTCCAGCTCTGAATCGCCCTGGTCCCGAAATTTTTCAGCGTATTATTGTCAATGCGGAAATCGAGACTGTCGCTCCTGAGCTGAATGCCGCCCCCGCCCTTGCCCCCGTCAAGGACAATATTGGTCAGCCTGAAGAAACCCCTGGTGACTATATTGAAAAACCAGTCCAGACCCGAGGGCTTTTTCAGGACGGTCCCTTTTGTCCCGGAACCTGAGATAGTGATGTTTTTATTGACATTGATTCGGGGGCCGCTGAAATTAAACTCCCCCGCCGGTATGACTACTGTGGCATTTTCAGGCGCATTGTTGATCGATTCCTGAATATCGTTTCTTGAGCCGCTTTTAGCCTGCACGGTCTGAGCTGAAACCGGCAGTGTGTTTAACAGTACCGCGACTATTGTACCGAAAGCAAAAATCCGCTGGTTTTTTTTGTTGTGTTTGAGCTTCAGTAGGAACTCCTTTGAAAAATGAATGGAAACAACGAATTGAGGGCTGTTAGCAACCCGGAAAAAAACTGAAAAGAGGATTTCGGAGGTGAATCAGAAATATTTGGTACAAGTCACAAGTCACTCGCCGGAGTAATAATTCTGATCCTGCAGAATTCTTAATTGGTTCAGTAATTGCACTCGTTGTCATTCAAGTTCAATCAGCCATTACTTCATAATTTAACGATTGGATCAGAGGGTCTGTTTTATGTTAAATAAAGATCAACCCGATTCTCACGGACGCTCGGCAGAAAAACCGGAACAGATTCCGGGCAGAGGCTGGCGGGATATTGGTAAAAGAGTATTGAAAGAGAACTCAAAAGACAATGTAGGTATCATTGCCGCAGGGATCGCGTTTTATGCTTTTCTGGCGATGTTTCCAGCAATCGCGGCAACGATTTCTATCTACGGTCTTGTAACTGACCCGCAGACAGTAGAGCAGCAGCTTTCTGAGCTCTCAAATCTACTGCCGCCGCAGTCGGGGCAGCTTGTAAGAGAGCAGATGTCCCAAATCGCAGAAACCTCCACGACGGCTCTTGGATGGGGACTGGTTTTAAGCGTGCTGCTGAGCCTCTGGAGTGCAAACAAGGGTACCCGCGCTCTTTTCCAGGGACTCAATATCGCCTACGATGAAGAGGATAAGCGGGGTTTTATTAAAGGTAATGCCATCACACTGCTCTTTACTCTCTACCTCATCATCGCTGTTATTGTAAGTATAGTTCTTGTTATTGCACTTCCGGCGTTTGCAGGAAGTATGGGGCTTCCCGATCTTTTACTCACGGCACTGCAGTGGGGAAAATGGGTTCTCCTTGGGGCTTTTGTTGTCCTGAGCCTGGCACTTCTCTACCGTTACGCACCCGACAGAGATAACCCGAAGTGGCGATGGGTCAGTTGGGGCTCAGTGATAGGTGCATTTTTCTGGCTTGTGGGTTCTGCGCTGTTTTCTCTTTACGTTTCTAACTCCGGAAGCTACAATGCCACCTACGGATCTCTTGCCGCTGTTGTAATTCTTCTCATGTGGTTTTTCCTGTCAAGCTATATCATATTGCTTGGTGCTGAAATCAACTCCGAGATTGAACACCAGACAGCAAAAGACTCCACCGTGGGGCAGGAAAAACCAATGGGCAGGCGCGGCGCATACGGAGCGGATACTCTTGGTGAGGCGACCTGAAATAATAATTGTTTTCTGCTACCTCTGCAAACAACCTTCTGGGGCTAACACCATGGTAACCCTTTACAGGAACAAATACCGGGTAGAATCGGCCAGAAGGCCGGGTTGGGATTACTCCAGTCCGGGTTTCTATTTCATAACGGTATGTACCTACAAACACATTAATCTGTTTGGCAATATTTCCGGTTGTAAAATGTTCCTCAATGAATTTGGGAAAATCGTATATGATGAATGGATGAAATCATTTGAAATCAGACGTGAATTGATCCGTGATGAATTTGTTGTGATGCCAAACCATTTTCACGGGATTGTCCGTTTGGTAAATGGCGCATCAAACAGGGATAATGACGTGGGCGGCGGTTGGGAACGGGAAACCGTTGGCGGGAACGCGGTTGATGTAGAGACGCCCGGCCGGGCGTCTCTACCGGAACCGGAACCGCAACCACAACCGCCACGCAAACCGTATTTGGCGCCCGGTTCTATTTCATCGTTTATGGCGGGGGTAAAATCGGTCATATCAAAACAGATAAATATTATTCGCTGCACCCCTGGTACCCGGGTATTACAATACCTCTTTCATGATCATGTAATACGAAACTATGGCGAATTATTGCGGATACGTCGATATATCCGCAGCAACCCCCTAAACTGGGAAAAGGACAAATTGCGGAAACCGATCGGCCTCTCTTTACAAGAGACGGTTCAGGAGGAATATGAAAAAGAAGACTGGATGAATATTACCTGATAAGATTGATTCTGGTTAAATTAATCATCCTATAGAACAAACCTGCCTGCGTAAAGGTCCTTTAAATCCCAAGGAAAGGCAAATTCAAGAAAGCATAAGGTTTCACTACACCTGAAATCTCATCTCACGACTCCGATAACAAACTCCGACATCAGCACTGTCTTCAGTTTCAGATCAGTAACCTTAACCACACAAAGATATGCCCCTGCCCCCACCATCCTGCCTTTAACATTCCTTCCATCCCAGGACAGATTAATAATCGCGGGTCCCGAGTTCTCATTTTTTCTGCTGTCCTTGAAAATCTCATTTCCAATCTGATCATACACCCACACATCGGCCTTGAATGAAACTGTTCCCCTTGTCTTTACCGATGGATCAACCTGAATTGTAAGATTCTTAACATATGGATTAAAGGGATTGGGGCCCAGACGAATCTGAAACTTTGCCACTGCGGGCCTGAGCTGCAGAAGAACCCTTCGATTCTCTTCATTGCGCTGGATGTTATTTAGCGTGTCACCTGTTTCACCTGATGGATCTATCCAGACAGAATCTTTCTCAGAAGGAAATACCGATGCTGCTGAGTTTACCGTAAATACCCATCTGTTATCCTTTTCATACAGAGGCTCAAGTGTCATTTTATAAGGCGCCGCGGAATTTCCCCTGAAAATAAAAGGTGCAGGACTGTTGAAACGATTGACATATTCTGAAAATACAACTATCAAAGTATCCGGTTTCTCCACATCCTCAAACAGCCCCGGAATATATAACGCCTCTTTTAATACAGGGGCGGCGCTGTCAGAAACAGCCTGTGTCCTGCTGACATCAGAGAATTCGGTAAACCGGACATTTACATACATCAGCCCTGATGTCAGGCATTCCATATTTCCTGTAAAAGCACCGGCAATATTCACTTTTACAATTGATTCATTCTCTCCACGGCGCATAAGAGCAGCGCCAAGCTCACCGGTCTTGTTTGCTCCTGTAAATGAGAATTCCGCGATAACCGACGCCGGATCGACCGGCCGGTCAAAAGAAAGCACCGCCTCATCTATTGTCCCGTCTGCATTGAGATCACGGTAGAACGCGTGCAGGATATTTGCCGGTGTCCTGCGGAGAAGAATTGAAACCGGGCGGTTAAGCCGGTGTCCGCCGTTTCCAATGTTGTCCTTGAGGGGACCGTCGGGGTTTATCCGTATGCTGTCGCCGTACTGGGGGGAAATTTCCTGATGTGCAGTTATCACTATAAGAGTATCGAGCCTGGAGTAATATGAGAGTACAGATAGTTCTAACGGCAATCCGCCTTTCAGAAGAATCAGTGAACTCCCTACCACCGATTCTCTGGCAACCTGTTCTGAAAAGGTCAAAAGTAAAGTATCATTTCCGCTGCCTGTTCTTTCAACCAGTACCGCCCCTGTTATAAGCGGCCCTACGCTGTCGGAGATCCTGAGCGGCACGATTTCGTGTGGATCAGCAAAAGAGGTGTCATAGCTGTAACTGAACCCGAGCTTATCACTGCCATGAGAGGTGGTGACCTCTTGTGCGAAAGGCTCGTTTGGCTTCACTGTGATATGCTTTGGATCTGCGCTGTCAAGCACGATACCGCCTCCGTAAACCATCCTGCTGTCCAGAATTGAGGGCCAGGAGAGAAGAATGGAATCGGGCATCTTTGTGAAATCATTCTGAAAGTAAAGTTCTGCCCTGTCAACCCGGCCATATCCATTATCGGCGTAATACGCCCCATGAATGAGGGGGTTTGAGACACGGGGAGGCTTCAGAATTTCCGGGACTGTAAAGGAAACCGAACCGTTCTGCGCCCTGTTCATCGGAGAATAGAATCTTATGACGTAATCTCCCGGGGAAAGCCCCTGAAAAGCCGATTCATTGAGGACAAAGCTTGAATAGTCTGTAGAAATTGTTATTCCCCCGTAATGATTTCCTGCAAGGAGGCGCATCGGTTCGCTGAATTCTTCTCCTTCAATGAAAAACTCAACAACCGCTTTCTGAGTATCTGTCGGAACCTCACTAAAGTCACAGGATAGATTGCTTCCTGAGATCTTCTCAAACATATTGTACTGGGTTATCCCCTCGGAAATGGGTACACCCTCAAAATATAACCGGCTGCTTGTTCTGAGATTGATCGAAGTCACCAGTCTGAAATTTGATCCGCAACAGTGTCGCTCAGCGAAAAATAGCTTGAAGCTGTAGGTCTGCCCTTCTGTAAGTCCCAGGGTGTCAAGATCAACTTCCCCCTCCAGCGCATCGTGTACTCCCCCTATATCAACAACAAGCTGGCTGTCTATAAACACCCACACATCATCATCACCTCTGAAATAGAACGTCTGTCCCTTTACATACTCAAATTCACACGCAAGCTCCATCGTAAAGAAGTAATTGTGGCCCACCTGAAGATCGTAGTTTGGATTGGGAACAGTTTCTTCGCCGTCAAGATACTGGAAATCATCGATTGGAAAAAAAGCGTTTGTATCGTACTCGTAGAGACCATCCTCATTTTTAAAAAGTTCAAGATTGCGGCAAGTCTCATTTGTATATCCATTTTCGTAGATTTCAGGTTCGAACCAGTCAAACTGTCCGGTGCACTTCGATGGACCGGCCGCAACGGGCTTTCCATTGCTGGAAAGGGTTGGTTCCACAAGGCCCTGGCTCAAAGTGATTGGACAGCTGTCATTTCCAAAATCGGGATGGGTTCCTTTATCCCTGAGCTTGGCAGCCAGGGTTATTGTGCCGCAGTTTGCTGTGAGACCCGGATCAACCTCAACAATTTTCGGTACCCCGTCAGGAACCGGATCCGGCGCCACCCAGACCGTATCGCCTGATACAAAAGAACCGCTCAGATCCATGTAACTGCTGTCACCCAAGCCGGCCGTTGAATACCAGGTACTGTCATTTGAATTGAAAAAACGCACCTTCAGCTCTTCAACAGATCCGTAATGAGTGTATCTGGACCACCCGCAGCGCTGCCTTAAACCGCGCATTTTAACAGGTGAGAACCCTTCCAGCCAGATTCCCGCGCCGCCCATATCCCAGGGTTTGAAAAAGTAAATGATTTTGCCCGGAGGCGGCGTAAACTCTATCAGCGGCGGCTCACTGAGATCTGTTACCGTAATCCAGATCTCTGAAGCGGTCTGGTTACTCTCAAATATTCTGCTAATATTCAACTGAAAAGATCCGTTTTCCTGCGGATATTCAATCCGATTGTCATACTGGTTGTACTGAGTGGCAATGGAGCTCATAAACTCGATACGGTCATTTGTGGTCTGGGTCATTGTCCTTAAAGTGTAAGTAAACCAGTTTCCCCCTTCGTCAATCATCTTTTTCCCGGGATACCACCCGCTCTCATTTGATTGGATATAAAGCGGATTGGCCAGTCGCGCTGAATCCGAGGCCCAGGGGTGCTGGATATGAATAATTATCTCTGCCTGCAGACAAAAAGAGGAAATCAGGAGTAAAACAAAACTCAGAATTGAAGATCTGCCAGTTCTGGTTTTTTGAAGCATCGGTGGTAATCTCGCCAGGTTAATCGTTTAAGTATATTACGGAGATTTGACCCTTTAACATAATATAATGACCTGAAATGATTCAGAGGGATATTTCTTTTTTGAAAACCGCAAATCAATTATTTGAAAATTTAAAGAACTGACAGAAACACATTACAATTAATCTCTTCTCAGCAATTCAAGCATTTCTGATGATTCCGTTACCGGTGAGCTGCAAACCCGGTTTCTGCATACAAAAGCCGTCGCTTTTCCATCAATGGGCCTGTATTTATCGCTATATTTAACTATACGGTTTATCCGCGGCTCCTGCTCATCAGAAGGACAGAGAATAACTACTTTGTTGGGAATATAGACTGAGCGCAGGGCTTCAACCATCTCACGGGTATCCTCCCCCTCTTTCCTTCCTGCAATAACAATTTCAACAGACGGTCCCACCGCAAATTCAAAGGCAGACAAAAGCATGCAATAAAAAGAAGGGTTCTCTTTCAGGGGCACACTGAATGCCTGAATCAACCTGGCTGCATCTTTTTCAAACTGCGGGTTTCCGGTAAAACCTCCTAAACGCAGAAGATTAAGCATGGAGACGGAATTTCCCGACGGGACAGCACCATCATAATTCTCCTTGTTTCGGGTGATCAGCTTTTCAGCATTACTGGCAGTAAAGAAATACCCCCCATTTTCCTCATCGAGAAACAGTGTATTCTGAATTTCCTGAAGCTTGAGTGCGGTCTCAAGATACCCGGCCTCAAATGTAGTTTCGTAAAGCTCCAGAAGCCCCCAGATCATGAATGCGTAATCATCAAGGTAAGCCTCCAGCGCGGCCTCACCATCACGGTACCGGTGCAGTAGTTCACCATTCTTTTTACGTAACGTGGTCAATATGAAATCTGCCGCCCGCCTTGATGCCTCAATGAAAGATTTGTTCCCCAGAACCTGCCCGGTTTTCGCCATTGCAGCAATCATAAGCCCGTTCCAGTCGGTAAGAACCTTGTCATCTTTAAATGGCGCAACTCTTTTCTGCCTCTTGTTAAAAAGCTTACCCCTGATACTCTCCCATTGCGGCCCAGCGGAAAACTTCTCTTTATCTGATTCATCCAGATAGAGTACATTTACATTTGGTATGCCGCTGGATTCCCTTTCCGGAATGTTTCCCTCCTCTTTCAGATGAAATGTTTCAATTACCCATTTGGCATCGTGTTCCGGAAGGGTTTCTCTGATCTCATCGGTTGTCCATAGATAAAACCTGCCCTCACTATTCTCACTGTCGGCGTCCTGGGCACAATAGAAGCCCCCCGATAAGCCGGTCATATCCCTGAGCACCCAGGTCAACACTTCTTCTGCTGTGCGGCTGTAAAGAGAATCGCCTGTTGCCTGAAAAGCCTCAGTAAAGGTCATGGCCAGTATTGCCTGATCGGGAAGCATCTTTTCAAAATGCGGAATGCGCCACTTTTTATCGGTAGAATACCTGTGGAACCCAAACCCGATATGATCGTAAATTCCCCCGCTGCGCATCGACCCAAGGGTCAGCTTCACCGCCTCGAGGGCATCTTTTTCTTTACTCTGTTTCCAGTAGCGTAAAAGAAAGAGCAGATTATGTGCAGAAGGAAATTTCGGTTCTGTTCCAAATCCCCCGTTCTCAGTATCGAATTTTGACAAAAGCTGCTCTTTAGCTTTCTGCAGAATTCTCTTATCGATCTGTGTACTGTCGGCTTTAATCGATATCTGGCTTAGAAGCCGTGAGATTATTATGGAAGCGGAGTCAAAAATCTCACTGCGCTTTTTTTCCCAGATATCATCGACTTGCTTGACAAGCTCAATCAATCCGATTCGCCCGAAACGGCTTTCCCGTGGGATATAGGTCCCTGCGAAAAAAGGCTCTTTATCAGGTGTCATAATTATTGTAAGAGGCCACCCGCCGCTTCCTGTAAGGAGCTGGCATACTGCCATGAAAACCATATCGATATCGGGTCTTTCTTCCCTGTCTACTTTTACATTAACAAAAGATCTATTGAGGAGCTCTGCAATCTGAGGATCGTTGAAGCATTCCTTTTCCATCACATGGCACCAGTGGCACGATGAATATCCGATAGAAAGGAAAATTGGAACCTCACGCAGCTTTGCCTCTTTAAAGGCTTCTTCACTCCAGGGAAACCAGTTTACCGGGTTGTGGGCATGCTGCAGAAGGTATGGGCTCTTCTCGTTTATGAGTTTGTTAGTATGTAAGGTCATAGCATACTCCTGTAAAATCATTGGCAAAATTAATGAGTCTATCCGGATTTTCCAAAAAGTGCAGATAGACGATCAACTTGACATTAAATACCCGGGAGCCCCGCACTGGAG
>JAAYYB010000228.1 GCA_012515615.1 Fibrobacter sp. | reverse complement strand
TCTCGTGAGCTTGTTGCGTGTACCGTATGTGAAGTCTATGGGAGAGCCGTATACGGGAAATCTGTATGTACGGTTCGACGAGGGGCGCGGCGTCAAAACCCGCGTCTACTCTACCGTTTTAAACTCTCATCTTTAATAATGACAGAAGTATTATATGAAAACAATAATGAGTCTGAGCGCATCCATGCGCAAAAGACAACCGGTGGGAAAACAGGCCACGTAACTTGTGACTTGCAACTTGCGACTTGTGACTTGTGAGTCTTGACCCGCATACTATAATAGAATAGTTTAATAAGTAACATTTTTTCTCTACTTATATCAGAAAATATAATGAATATTATCAGTATTATAGTTGAGTTCATATTTAATAATCCTTTAACTTCATCAAAAAAGGAGTTTTTCAAATGACACGAAAGATGGTTTATCCGATGCTGCTGGCCTGTTTTCTTATCAGCAGTTGCGGAATAGAGCTTAAATCGATAGGCGGATCATCACTCAATACCGCAGATACTGAGGAGGAGGTTGACAGTAAAGAGTTCTGGGATGCCAAAAAGGAGACTGTCGCAAGCCCAGAAACATCAGATAAGCCCCAGGTGAAAGAGGTCGCGGTAATTTTCAGAAATGAGATCCCTGCCGGAGGTTTCCCTTATGTTTACGGTGGAAAGACAGCTCATGTTGTTCAGCCCGGAAGCGGTAAAGATGGAATACTGGCCTGCTACATGGATGGAAACGACTACTCGGGTGTTACAGTAGCTCTTGGAGATGGAAAGAGCCTTGATTTGGCCAAATACCGGGGTGCCGGAAGCGCGGGGCTGGCGTTCTGGGCTAAAGGTGCTCCCGGTGTCAAGAGCATTTACGTGGGTATTATTGATGATGAGAGTGATGGAAAGAAAGTGCAGACAAAACTGGCCATGGCAGATTTTGGGGAATTAGATACTTCATGGAGATACTACATGATTCCAATACGCCGTTTCCTGGATCAGGGGCGCTACTGGGATGATAATAAAAAAGTGGAGGCTGTTGACCAGACAGACTGGAATAAGATCAATGAGATCCGCTTTTCAGTAAATAAGGGTGAAAACAGGATCAGTGCCGGAGAACCGGTAACTCTTTACGTCTCAGATATCGCGGTTATCGAATCAATTCCAGGATATGTTGATCCCGCCGATTACTGGAATGCTTTTAAATCCGATGCTCCGGAAATTATGCTTCACAATTTCGACAGCGAAAATGATCAGAAATGGGAGAGCTCAAATGGCCCCAAATCTGAAGTAAGTTTCCGGTTTGCAAAATCAACGGCTGCAAAAGGTGGAGAAAAGGCTCTGGAGATAACATTCCGGAATAATGACTGGTGCGACGTTACCTATGCTTATGACAAAAACGGTCGCCAGAATAGTGAGCGTGACTGGACAAAGCACTGGGGGTTGAAATTTGACTTCTACACAGATAAACCCTACCAGCCTGTGACGGTTCAGGTCAGTGATGCAGGAAATGAGATCTTTGTGGCTACAACCGGTGGAGAAAAAGGGTGGACCGAAATCCTGGTGCCCTTTAAAGACTTCTCCAAGTTTCCCTATTATCAGCCGGCAGATGCGGAGCAGAACGGAAAGTTTGATCTTGGCGGTATGCGCATGATCGATTTCAAGGCTGCCGGAGAGGGAACCCGCGGGGTATATCTGGTAGACAATGTCAGGCTCACAAATGACCGGAAGGCAAAGGTAAAAGAGGTGCCTGTAAATATTGATGTAACCATCAAGGGAGACCTGAAAAAGGTTGTCACTGAGAAGATCAATCCCGGACTGTTTGGAATAAATGCCGCACTCTGGGATGGCGATATGCTTCATAAGGAGACAGCCGAGCACGTGAAAGCTGTCAATCACAAGGTGCTCCGATACCCCGGAGGTCTTCGTGCCGATGAGGACCACTGGAAAGAGGTGCTTTCCAAAAAAGACTTCATGGTAGATATCGACGAGTTTCTTGATTTCTGCAAAAACACCGGCACCACACCCATGATAACGGTCAATTTCGGCACCGGTACCGCACAGGAAGCCGCTGACTGGGTTCGTCACTGCAATGTTACAAAGAAGGCAGATGTAAAGTACTGGGAAGTGGGTAACGAACTTTACGGGACCTGGCACGCAAACCACTGCACTGCCGAGGAGTACGGCAAAAAAGCCCGCGAGTTCATAACGGCCATGAAAGAGGTTGATCCTTCTATCCTGGTAACGGTTGTAGGAGTTTTAGAAGGTGACTGGAACAAAACGGTCTTTGAGCAGACAAAAGATGTTGCCGATGGAATCAATGTTCACCACTACCCCCAGCATACCGGGGCTGAAAATGACGCGGGTCTGCTTTCTGCGCCTCAGACACTGGTTGATATCCTTGGCGGGGTACGCAATCAGGTAAATGCTCATGGTGTGCCGGGAAAAAAATATGAGATCTGGCTCACCGAGTGGAACTCTGTGGATTTCGAACCGGGCCCCCAGACACTTTCTATTGTAAACGGTCTCTTTGTGGCGGATTATCTTGGGATGCTCACAAAGATAAACATCGATCAGGCATCTTACTGGGATATTCACAATGATGTCACAGTACAGGGTGGTGATTACGGTTATCTGTCACGTACCGGAGCCCCGGACGGCAGCAACGTCCCTCGTCCATCATACTGGGCCTTCAAGATGGCAAGCCACAGCCTTGGCCGCGGAAGTCTCTTAAAGTCGGAAACATCAAGTGACAATGTTACAAGCTATTTATCGGTGGATAACGGGAAAAAGTCGTTGATGATAGTAAACAAGTTTCCAAAAACCACTGCTCAGACGGTTATCTCAGTTCCTGGTTTCAAAGGTAAAGCGGCCATGAGTCAGCTTACTGCCGCCAGTGGTTTGAAGGGTCCTGCAGTGTCGAATATAGATGTGACTGAGGGAATGAAGATCTCTCTTCCGCCGCATTCACTGACTACCATTACGCTGCAGTGAGCAAGTAATCACATCTGGTGATTCTGAGGGCAGGGGATAATCCTGTCCTCTTTTTTTTGGGGAAAAGGGAGCACCAAATACAAGTAGTAATTAATCCTAAAAATCGCAGTTGGATGAGGCAAAAAATCGTAATCTGTTGAGCGCTAAGGCTTTCAGGCATCTTGATCTTATCACCTTGTCGATAAGACCTGCGATGCCTTCAAGCCTTATCATCTGCGTATTCCGG
>JAAYYB010000027.1 GCA_012515615.1 Fibrobacter sp. | reverse complement strand
TGTTGAATTGATAAGACATGAAGGTGGCGCAGGCTTTATCGACAAGGTGATAAGGCCAAGACGCCTGAATGGCTTAGCAATCAACAGGTTGCGCTAATACGCCACATCCAACTGCGGAATTTAGGTTAATCAAAACAGCTATTCAGAGGCCCTGGTTTTACCCGGGATATAGCCCATATCGTAGTGCCCCCCCACAGATCTGCGCCAGGGATAGACTAACAGGTAAAGAGGCGCTTTAAAATGAGATGGTGCTGAAAGGGTGTCTTTGCTCCGGAAGTTGCGTTCAAGGGTAGTGTTCCCTGAGCTGTTACGGATAACGAATGTTGTCTGGGAGACATGAGATGTTATATAGAACTTGCGCAACGAAGTATCGCGTACGATGAAGATGTCGGTGTCATTTATTGTGGAAAGAGCTCCAAACAGTTTCCGGGGCAGGGAATCGGCGGTTAAAAAGCTGTTATTGGGTTCTCTTTCGAACGGATAGGTATAGAATACAACAGAGTCAGAGGAAAGTCGCTCTTTTTTCAACGACAGGATTTCCTTTTCCGGACGTATTACAAAACGGCAATTACCGGGGAGAGGTTGGGATGGTACGATAAAAACCGTATCCTCAGTCTCAGAGACAGTGCAGTAATACTGATCAAACAAAGGCATAATATTGAAAGAAACCTGCTCCGGGTTTGAGATTCCCTCTGAGAAGCAAAGAGCAACAGTTGCATAGGGTGACAGGGTATCAGATGTATTTTTCGGTAGTGACATCCTGAAGGGATCATCTGTACCTGATGGTACCACGCATTGAAGTGCAAGGGCAATCAGAACCGGTAACAGCCTTCGGGAAAAAATCTGCATAAATGTAATTATATTGTAAATAGAATTTCAGCGCAAGTATCTAAATAAAATAACTAAATGGCAAAAAAAGATCTCATTGTTGTCTGCGGTCCAACCGCATCGGGAAAAACAAACCTGGGGGTGTTTCTTGCCGGCCTCTTCAACGGGGAGATAATTTCGGCCGATTCACGACAGGTATATCGTGGAATGGATATCGGTACCGGTAAAGATCTCGATGAATACAGGGTGAATGACTCTTCTGTTCCCTATCACCTGATAGACATAGTCGATCCGCAGACAATCTATACTCTTTACGATTACCAGAAAGATTTTCAGGCTGCTTACAGTGCTATAAAGTCCAGGGGACATGTCCCGATTCTTGTCGGGGGAAGCGGGTTATATATAGAATCGGTTCTGCGCGGCTATCGTATCGCGCCTGTGCCGGAAAATGAAAAACTGCGTGAGGAACTGAGCGGTAAAGAGAAGGAGTTGCTAAGTAAGCAACTGGAAGAGACCGATCCGGAGCTTTTCAGAAAAACCGACCTTAAAAGTAAAAAAAGGATAATAAGAGCACTCGAAATTGCCTTTTATAGACACAACAACCCGGGGCTTGAGGAGAGCGGTCCGGTCGAGAAGATTGATCCTCTGGTGATATGTACGCGCTGGGACAGAGAACGGCTCAGGGAGAGAATCGACAGACGTCTGGAGCTGCGACTGGCTCAGGGTATGGTCGATGAAGTAAAGAGGATACTCCAATCGGGCATAGACAGGAAAAGGTTTTCGCTTTTTGGAATGGAATACGGACACATAGCCAGGTATATCGATGGAGATGTCACGTATGGAAAAATGGTTGAGGACCTTAAACATAGCATTCATCAGTTGGCTAAACGTCAGGAAACATGGTTTCGTGGAATGGAGAGGCGGGGCATAAAAGTACACTGGATCAAAGATGCAGATTGTAAAGAGGCGGCAGCAATAGTAGGAAGGTGTTTTTAGTCGCAAGTCACAAGTCACAAGTCGAAAATCAAGAACTAAGAACTAAGAGTAAAGAGTAAAGAGAAAAGAGTCAAGAGTAAAGAGTAATTAACCGTTTCACAATAGAAAGCATCTGAAATGGTTGTTTTTCGAGGAAAATTGAATATTTATAGTGCATACTGTTAAGAGACGTTCAATGGCTGATTTTTCCGAATATCTTCAAGCCCTTGAAAGGGCGAAATTCAATAGCCAGGGGCAGCGCCCCTGGAAAAAATCAAAAAAGTAGCGAAGCCCTTGAAAGGGCGCAACAGGGGATCCGTTCGAGGAAAATTGACTCATACTATTAAGAGACGTTCAATAGGTTCTTTCCAGCCTGAAAGGCTGAACTAATCCAGCGAAGGGCAACTCCCTGATATTCGTAATCGATAATTCGTAATTCAATTAATCAGCATCCTTCTTACAATACCGGATATACTCTTTTAACACCGGTATGTCAGCCGGTGCCCACTCAAGATTTATTGATTCCTGAATGGTTACAAAGCGTACCTGAGAATGTTCAATCGGAAGTATGATTCCTGAAGAAATTTTGCAGACAAACGGAATAAGCTCTATAGAGATCCAGCTGTAATCGTACTGAACCGCACTGAGCTGTGCAGTGACAGTGATATCTGCACCCAGCTCCTCTTTAATTTCTCTGGATAGAGCCTCTGCTGGCTGTTCCGTCGGATCTACTTTACCTCCCGGGAATTCCCATAAACCGGCATTGGTTTGATTCCGGTTCCTTTGTGCAACCAGGATCTTTTCATCTTTTTCGATAATTGCACAAACAACAGAAACGCGTTTATTAGAATTCAATCTTCACCTGTATTGTACCTGAAAATTTCTCCCGGAGCAGGGTAGTGCACATTTCTGAACCCCTTGCTCCTGAGTCCATCTCTTAACGGCAGCGACTGATCTGGTTCACCATGAACAAGAAATATATGTTCGAGCCTGGCTGGAGAGTTAAGCCCGACATAATCAAGCAGGTTTCGTCTGTCAGCATGTGCACTGAATGCATCCATGACTTTGTCTTGCATCTGACAGTATGCTCTTCCCCGAAAATTTTTACGACCCTCTGGCCATCTATGATTTTGCGTGCCAGTGTTTCTTTAGCCGCATACCCTACAAACAGCACCAGGTTTTTGGGGTTGTGCACATTGTTTCGGAGATGGTGCAGTATCCGCCCCCCTTCTGCCATCCCGGAGCCCGATATTATGACGTGCGGGAATGTCATGCTGTTGAGCTTTTTTGATTCCTCTACATCATGGACATAAGATAACCTTTGGAACCCGAAGGGGTCTTCATTGTCGGTAAGGAAAACCCGGTTTGTTTCTCTGTCAAGGTAACCGGGAAAATTCCGGAAGACCTCTGTGGCTTTGCAGGCAAGAGGGCTGTCTACAAAAATCGGCATATCCGGGATTCGGTTCTGGTCAAAGAGTTTGTGGAGAACGTAAACCAGATGCTGTGTGCGCCCGACCGCAAAAGACGGGATTATAATTTTCCCGCCTGCAGAGGCGGTCTCACATACTGCTTTGGCGAGTTCTTCTTCGATGTTGTCGGAACTCTCATGCAACCTGTTTCCGTAAGTGGATTCCATTATTAGAATATCGAGTTCCCGCAGCACGTTGGGATCGTGAATAAGCGGCATTCCCGGCCGACCAATATCGCCTGTAAATCCGATTTTGTATGTTTTGCCGCCTTCGGTGATCTCAAGGTGAATACCGGCAGAACCCAGGATGTGTCCGGCATCCCGAAACATTACCTCTATTCCCGAACCGATTGTGAAAGCCCGATCATAATCGATACCCACAAATAATTCCATGGTAGCATCCACATCCTGAATTCTGTATAGAGGTTGAATCTCTGGCTGATGACCGCGCCTTTTGATTTTGTTTACCCATTCCAGGTCTTTTTCCTGAAGAAATGCAGAATCTTTGAGCATTATTTTGCATAGATCAATTGTGGCAGGTGTCGCATAAATCGAGCCCCTGAAACCACTCTTTACCAGATTTGGAAGATTTCCGCTGTGATCAATATGTGCATGGCTTAGAATAACTGAATCGATTTCAGCCGGATTGTACAGAAAACTCTGGTTTTTCTCATAACTTTCCTCTCTTCGCCCCTGGAACAATCCGCACTCAATCAGGATCTTCTTTCCATTTACCGACAGAAGAAATTGTGACCCTGTCACTGTCTGAGCACCGCCGCAAAATTGAATCTGCATCGTAGAATCCTTCCGGGGAGAATCTGCCCTATGCTTTACAGTGCAGAAGACTCCGGCTGAGTGTTCAACACTTTTGTCTGTTCAGGCATTACCTGATTTTCTCAGGCTGGCTCCAGTACCTGAATAGCTCATTACTTTAATTGTATACTGCCGCCGCGACAAGTACAAGGGGTAAGGGGAATGTGTTTGGATTCAGAAGAAAATCCGGCCCGCTATATGTTCTGCTGCTGAGGTAAATAGTTCTCTCTTAAGTGCCTTCCACCATCGATGTTTATGATTTCCCCCGTGATAAATTCATTAGAGGCAAGGAATACTGCGGTTTCCCCTATATCTGAGGGATTCCCGTACTTGTTCAGAGGAACGGTTCTGCTTCGGTTTGCAAGATATGAGATCGATTCACCAGGTGGGGGGAGTATTAGTCCGGGTGCGATTCCATTCACCCTGATATGTGGAGCATAGGCCAGTGCGGTAATTTTTGTGAGGGCGGTGAGCACATGCTTGCTTAAAATATAGCCGGTATGATCCATGTCGAAACTGAAAACGCGCTGGTCCAGAAGATTTATAATACAGCCCTGCTTTATCTCGTGAGCATATGAACGGCTGAGTGAAAAGGGGGCCCAGGCATTAATTTCTATATTCTTAATGAGGTCTTCAAGAGTGAGGTCTTCTACAGTTGATTTTGTGAAAACAGATGCGTTGTTTACCAGAATATCAAGTGAGCCTGAGAGGCCGAGGCTGCGTTTTATTAGTGTTTGAAATGAATCTGACTGTGACAGATCAGCCTGTACAGTCCAGGACTTTACACCTGCCCGGTTCAGTTCCAAAGCCAGCTCATCTGCGTGCTCTGCTGAACGATTGTAATGTATGATTACATTTACACCCCTTTGAGCAAGTGATAATGCAATCTCACGTCCAATGCGAACTGCTGAGCCGGTAATAAGAGCCGTTTTGCCATCAAGAGATTGTCTTGCCATTTGATTCCCCCTCATTTTCAACCGGGCAAAAATCATGCCTCTCTTTTGATTTTTTCTGCAGAGAGCTATTTTTAAAAAGGAACACATTCAGAGGCATCTATGCAGGAACTCAGCGAATTTAAAGTTTCTTTCGATCCCGGCAGCTTTTTAGGCAGAGAGATTGCCAATGTCACTCTGATGGAACTTCTTGGACGCGGCGCAATGGGGGCGGTTTATGTCGCATTTCAGAAATCGCTGAAGAGGAAAGTCGCTTTGAAAATTTTCCCGAAGGCCTGTTCAAACCTCGATAACATGAGAGTTCTGTTTCGTGATGAAGCCGAAACTGTAGCGGTCCTGAATCATCCAAACATCGTACCTGTTTTTGATATGGGCGAAACCGGCGAGGTGCTTTATATAATGATGCAGCTTGTTGAGGGAGAAAATCTCCGCTCAATGATCTGGCGACATCAGCTTCATCCTCTGCCCTCCCGCAGGGCTATCCCGGTGCATAAGTCAATTGAGATGATGGTACAGGTTCTCGATGGGCTTGATTATGCCCATAAAGAAAATGTCATTCATCAGGACATAAAGCCTGCAAACATAATCATTGAAGAGCGCAGCGGAAGAGTATGTATTGTTGATTTTGGAATAGCCCGAACAGAGTTCTCATCAAACCAGCAATCCAGATATGTATTTGGTACACCGCTTTACATGTCTCCGGAACAGATTTCAGGGATCCAGACAGACTGCCGTTCAGATATCTATTCGGCTGGAATGGTACTTTATGAAACACTTGCCGGAAAAATTCCTGTAAAGACACCCTCCATGGATGAATTGCTCAATCTTAAAGCCTCAGATCCCGATTCTCTATTCAAATGCAGTCCATCCGAGGCCTGTTCTTCTATTGATAGTAAATTGGAGAAGATCCTGCTGAAAGCCGTTGCCGGAAATCTTGAATCCAGATATCAGAGCTGCGCTCAATTTAAAAGTGACCTTCTTGACTATGTATCATCATTACAGGGGAAAGCTGCTCATGAATGATACCTCAAAGCAGAAGCTGGATCAGAAACAGGCCAACGGGCTGGCTCGTCTTTTTAACATTCTCTATAACAGCGCGTTTCTTTACGGGGGAACTCATCCGACAACCCGGAAAAACACAGCTCTTTTCTTCGACTCGCTTGAAAATGAACTGCTGATACTTCCTCTTATCTCCCTTATTATCGATAGAGAGAGCCTTTATATTGAAGAGTGGTGTGTTGACAAGGTTATCAATACAAAGAGAATCGTTTCACAGTTTACAAAAAGTGCCATAGTTTCAGTCAGCTTTTCACAGGGAATCAGGATCGAAGAGATTGAAGAATTTATCAGTCTGGCAGGCGACAGCAAGGGAAACAGGACAGCAGCTGAAATCGAACAGGTGCTCCTCTCAAAAGGCATAAATAATCTCAGGCTCAATTACATACGAATAGGCAAGATTACGGCTGACCAGGCCATAGTCAGGGCCAGTGAAGCTCCTGAAAGCAAAACCTCCGCAGATGAGCATGTCCCGGTCAAGACATCACTGAGTAAAGACGCACTAAAGGAAATTGAGCATGTACTCTCCATGGCAAAGCTTCTTGAACACCCGGAGAAAGCCGCAGCCCTGCTGAGTGAGGCAGCATGTAATCCGGAAACCTCAACCGGTGCACTGAACTCGATCAGTTCTTTACGAAACGAGATAAAGACATCGAGCCCCGGATCTCTTGATGTGCTGCTTGATGCAGTTTATGAATTGAAAATCGATCTGGCAGAAACAATCGAAATTCAGAAGACAACAGGAAAGATTCTCTCCGCTGCTGATCCTGTACGTAAACAGATCAACGAACTCACCTGTGATATTCTCCTGAAGCTTGTAAAAGAGGAATACCAGAATGGGGCTTTGCCCACCAAAAGACTCGCTCAGATCATCCGCAGAATGCTGCCTGATATTTCGGAGCTCAAGGAGATCCTTCCCAGGCTCAAAGAGACTCTGATAAAAGAAGGAATGCCCCTTTCAGACTACCTTGAGCTTATCAGAGCCCTGGATCTGGAACTTGAGGGCGAGGCGATCGCCGGATCACTTAAAGATGCCGCTGAAAGTATTGGTGTAACAATCGGGGATATTGTCTCTGCTATCAAATCAGAACCGGGTGATTCTGCAAAACTAATCTATCTTGCATCAGAAATCAGATGTGGAACAGGCACTGATGAAATGCAGCTCTCAAATCTGCTCACAGACTATATCGAGAAGATCAGCGTTGAGATGGCTGCAGACTCTCGTGAGGTTACACTGCCGCAGGGAAGCAAGGTGCTGCGGAAAATCCTGGGACAGCTTGAAAGCGAACTGGTTGACAAAATAAAAAAGACCGGTGTTGAGGAGTCTGTATTGTTAAAGGTAAAGCAACAGCTTTCTTCCCGCTTTGAATCTGCCTTTGATGATGCTGCAGTGAGATATATAAGCAGTAACGGCGATTCAGGCAAAGATGAATCTCCAGAGGAGATTTCAAAAAAACTCCTTAACTTTCTTGATCAGCAGGACCAGTTGTCACGGTTTCAGAAGCCGCTGCTTGAAGCATTACAGACCAGGGGACTGAACGCAGAAAAAATTGAGCAGCTTCTTAAGCAAATCAGCCATCCATCATCGGAATTAAAACAGGCCCTGCCTCCAGGCACACTGTTTTCAAACAATATGCGATTTCTGCTTGATCGGGAGATGAGACAACATCAGAGGTATAAAACTCCATTCTCCACAATTATGATATCGGCAAAAAGAATCCTCTCTGCAGACTCACACCGCATTCCTCAGAAAAGTGAAATTTGCAAAATCGTGCCGCCACTGTTTTCAGCGGCAAAAGAGCTCCTCAGAGATATCGACCTGATTGGCTTTACTCATGAGCCCGATTTCGGTGTGATTTTTGTGCTCCTTGCCATGACCGGCAGGGAGGGGGCTTTGATCGTAAAAGAGAGGTTAAGGAAAAGAATCGGTGAACTTAAAGTGGTAATTGAAAATCAGGAGTTTTCTATAGAACCGGTAGTATCTGTTACAACTCCTGTTGAGAATACGAACGTAGACCTGAAGACATATCTTGAGCTGGCAGTGAAAACACATCGGGAGGAGATATCCACTATCGGAGAAAAATGAAAAAAATCTTTTTCATGAAAAATACCTCACGAGGCATTTTCCGCATAAGTCAGGTGGTATATATACCCAAAGCCAAATTCGAAAAGAAGTGAGTCTACATGGCTTTCAGCTCCAGTTTTCCCTGTAATCCCAGGCGTATTGTTCAAAGCTTACAGGGTCACGTTTCAGAATCTCTCTGAGATCGGGACGAACCTCCTCACACCAGCCTTTTCTGGCTATCTCATAGAGTCCGATAATAATTTCCGTATCGTTTTCTGACCACCCGGCCTCCTGCAATTGCTGTTTTGCATCATTATGGCTGATTGGTATGTAGGTGATAGTTTTACCGCTGACCATTGAGAGAATATGCGCAATCTGGTAGTGATCAAGAGCTTCTTGTCCGGTTAATGTGTATATGTGGTTTTTATGTGACGGATCCATAAGTGCAGAAGCTGTCGCGGCTGCAACATCCCGTGCGTCAACAAAACTTATCCGTGAGCGGTTTGCAGGAAGGTACAGAAGGCCGCTGGATTTAATGATGGAACCTGCGAGGTTCCCAAAGTTCTGCATCAGAAGGTTCGGCCTGAGAATAGTGGAGGGTATACCGCATGACAAAACACATTTTTCCGCTATTGATAAAGGAGAGTTGTCAAGCTCGCTTCCGATTGAACCGAGACTTACAATGTGATCAACCCCCATCTGCTTTGCGACATCTATTGCAGGAACTATAAGTTCATCAATTCGTGAAGTCATCGGAGTTACCAGAAAAAGGCTGCTTACTCCTTCGAAGGCACTTTTGAAAGTCTGTGGTTTTTCATAATCAAAATGCACAACAGGGCAGTTTCCTGTATCAAGTCTTTCAGCCTTCTTCAGATCCCGTATGCCGATTTTTACACAAACTCCCTGCTCCTTAAGCTGTTTCAGCAGTTCTTTGCCTATTGTGCCGGTAGCACCGGTCACCAGAACGATCTTATCCATAAGTTCTCCCTTGACCAGGTTCCTTAAAAATTACGGGGTAATGCCTGTACTTATGAAAAGAATTGATGGCACGTTATTTGATTTGGTATACTGGTTTTAGCCTGACAGACACCCTATTGTATAAAAACAAGGTGATAAAAATGAAAAGTAAAGTGGCTATATCGCATAATGCTCTGATCGAAAATGCGATCATCGAATCATGTGGTCTTCTGGGGGATCTTTCAGCTCTCTTTATGGGCAAGCACGTGGCCATAAAGCCAAATGATACCTGGGCCTCTCCTTCTGATCTGACTGCCTGCACTCAGGCTGATACTGTAAGGGCGGTTATCCGCTATGTGAAGCGCTTCAACCCGTCAGATATTACAATCAGCGGGGGATCCGGTGCTGCGGAGACTTCTGATGTTTTTCACTACCTTGGAATAGATAAAGTCATAGAAGAGGAGAGAGTTAATTTTTTTGATCACAACAAAGGACCTTTCCAGGCGGTTGAACTTGATTATGGTCCCATGCATGAGGTGATGATAAATCCTCACATATTGGAGTATGATACTATAATATCTCTGGCCCAGCACAAAGTACACAGCTCTGCCATGGTCACATTGAGCATGAAAAATATCGCGCTCTCATTTCCTGGGGCAGACTACTATGGTCATCCGCGGGAAAGTTACCTTCATCAGCACTCTATGTTTAAAAACCTGCAGAGATTCATAACAGGAATGTGCAAACGTTTTATGATCGATCTGGCCATTATTAATGGTCATCCGGCAATGACCGGAAGAGGTCCTGTCGGCGGGAATACATTCGAATCTGAACTGGTGATCTCTTCACTGGATTTTGTCGCTGCGGACTTCATAGGGGCTGAAATTCTTGATATTAAAGATGTTGACCACATAATAGAGGCTGGAAAAATCGGGTTGGGAAATGCTGATTACGATTCTATAGATATAGCGGGAATTCCTTTATGCGAAGCCAGAAAGATCTTCTCCTTTAAAAATGATTCCTTAAAAGGGGAATTTTAGCCCGGGCTTCCCGACCGTTTTTCTCTGGAACTTAACTTTAAAAGGGGGGGCTTTTACAGTGTGCCGGATTTATTTTGCAGGGGGATTTTTTCTGTTGGAGAACAGGCATGGAGAAGCTATCTGAACTAATTGAGCAGAGAGATTTGAAGGGAATCCGCCAGTGGCTGGTAGATACCGGAAGTCTGGAAATTGCGGAAGCCCTTACCCGGGTTGAACCGGAACAGCGGGCCCTTACCTTCAGACTAATCCCTAAAGACCGCTCTCTTGATGTATTCGAGATGCTTGATGTTCCCTATCAGCAGGAAATTCTAAGCACTCTTCGTGACAGTAATGTCAGGGACATACTGGAAAATATGGAGCCTGATGACCGGGCAAAACTTCTGGATGAGATGCCGCCTGCCCTTGCAAAGCAGCTTCTTGAAGGCCTCTCTTTTAAAGAACGCCGCCTTACTTCCATGCTTCTTGGCTACCCGGAAAACTCTGCAGGAAGAATCATGAGCCCTGAATTTGTTGAGCTTCACGGGGAAATGTTCATTAAAGATGCAATGGAAAAGGTAAGGACATCCGGAAGAGGCGTAGAGGCGATTTATTCATTTCCTATTACAGATGATAAAGGCAGGCTCTCCGGAACAATCGATCTGGGAGACCTTGTGATGGCTGATCCGCTGCAGAAAGTCGGAGATCTGCTCACAGAGGAAAAGTATTCGGTAACTACAGACCAGGATCAGGTGGAGGCATCGAGATTTCTTCTTGAAACCGGATTCGCAGCCCTTCCTGTGCTTGACAGTGATAATCATCTGGTGGGTGTATTGACATTCGATGATGCCATGGAGGTGCTCAGGGAGAGTGACACAGAGGATATCCTCCGTACCGGTGCATCCGAACCCCTTAACGCTCCTTATCTTTCAGCATCGCTTTTTATGTTGGCAAGGACCCGTGCGGTGTGGCTTTTAGTGCTGGCACTTGCGGCGACTTTGACTGTGAATGTTCTCAATATTTTTCAGGTGACCCTTCAGTCTGTGATAAAGCTGTCACTGTTTATTCCTTTATTAATCGGTATCGGTGGTAATATTGGGTCACAATCGGCGACAATAATAATCAGGGCGATGGCGCTCGGAGAGGTTTACTTTTCGGATCTGTTAAAGGTGCTGGTCAGGGAAATAAGGGTAGGGTTTTTACTGGGATTAATACTAGGTGCGTTGTCTCTTCCTGTTGTCGGGCCGTTTTTTGGATGGGATATGGCGGTAGTTCTTGGAAGTTCATTGTTGTCAATTGCTACTCTTGCTGCTTTTGCCGGATCTGTTCTACCCATGTTTGCCAAGCGGATCGGCATCGATCCTGCGGTAGTAAGTGCCCCCATAATATCCACGCTGGTTGATGCCTCCGGGCTGATTATCTACTTCCTTATTGCAAAAGCAATCCTGAACATTTGAGGAAAGTGCTCCTTACCGGAGATTCCTCAGAGAGATGTTATTTCTTTTTGCGAAGATGGGTCACGGCCATAAACAGACCGGCCAATCCGGTAACCATGAAAAGAACTAATGAGGGTTCGGGAACTGAAACGCCGTTAGTGTTACCTCCATTGCTGCCGTTACTTCCATTCCCCCCGTTGCAGTTTCCGGGTCTGTTATGCTTATCACGGTGAGACATCGCATAAAGTTCACCGGAATAAGATGCGTTTACGGTTGAAATATCGGACTGTGAACCGATTGAAGCGTACACGAAGTCTTCTTCAGCCCAGGGGTCTGCCTGTACTGTGTAACTACCCAGAATAACTGCTAAAGCAAAAAAAGCAAAAACCTTTCTCATAGGGCCTCCTCTTATAGGTTAATGTTAAATATGAAAGGTGCATCGGACTGCAATTATTAACTGCAGAGATTGTGCCAACTGTTTTGTTTCGAATCCTTGACATAAAATAAGGTGAACTTACTCCGCCGCTGCTCTTTATAATTTGTAAGTCTTAAAAGAAATTCCGAAAAAAGCACCAGCGCTAAAAGAAGAGCCGGATATAAAAACGGCAGAAGAAGAATGTCAAATGGCCCGTGAACATGAAGCCTGTCTGCCTCGTAATTCCAGAAGCCAATGAGAATAATTCGCACAATATTCATCCCTGCTGAGAGCGGAAGAACCGATGCTATCAGAATAAGACGCAAAATGCCCCGGTTTAGACGCACCCATGCAAGCGGTACCGCAAAGGAAAAAAGAGCGATAGTCTGGTTGAACCCCGAGCAGGACTTGTTAACATTGAGAATTACATTGGGCAGTACCAGAGATGTTCCCTGTTTGATTACCTGTAAACCGGAGAGATCAAGAAAATACCACGACCCGGCAGTGCTGATAACCTGCAGAAGATTTATCAGGAAAGGGGTGATCTCAGCAATGACGGCTGTAAAGAAAAACAGATAAGAAATCGGACAGAGATAAAGCAGTGCGGTCCGTGAGCCAAAGAACACAAATGAAATACCAGAAATGAACACAAACGGTAATGCCTGAAAAAGAAGCAATGGAACAGGGACTCCGAAAAAGGAGGCGGCTGCAGAAGCTGCACAGAGAATCGCTCCTGCAGAAAAAGAGAGCCCTGAACGGCGAACCTTAAGCATATCGCCCTTTCTGCACCAGATCATCATAAAGAGAAACGGTATGACAAAAAGAACCCAATTGTGCCGTGATATCTGTGCGTAAAGAAGGAAAATTGGACGGCTGAAACAGAATAAGAAAAGAAGCAACGATGTTGATAAAAGAAGAATAATTTGTCGCATATCTGAATTACGTGCAGTTAACATGCCACTCTGTATTTTTTTAACCAGCCTGATGTATATTGCATGCCATAAGCTATTCAACATGGGAGGTGATATGACCCGGATAGTTTTGGCTTTGGCAGCAGTGATGGTTATTTCAGCAGGATCGTCTGATGCACAGATGAAGCATGTGGAGAGCGGAGCAGGCTTTGATGTGGGTCTGGTGATTCCCGATGGTGGTCTGCATCCTACTTTTGGATGGGGTGGGTTGATGAATTTCGGGTTTGATCTGGCAGGAAAAGGAGAACTGCATTTTTTCCCAAATATTGAGTTCT